>JACPJR010000025.1 GCA_016187565.1 Candidatus Woesearchaeota archaeon | reverse complement strand
TTTCCCCGAACTCAAGCAGCACCAATGGCAAGGTGGAAAGTTTTGGGATTCAGGACTCTGGAATCCCAGCTACTACATTGGCTCTCCGAGGAACCAGGCTAACACAATCGACTACATCAAGAAACAGAAGTATGGTGAAAAAGGGAGAGGAAGGAGTCAGGTGAGACTAACAAATTTTGTAGGATAGGCGAGCAACCCGAGCGAAGCGAGCATGCCACCGTGTCTATGACCGGTGGTGGTTGCAAGCCTATTTGACTGTTATGTACAACAAGTCAGGATGATTGGGATGGCGCATCATGGCTCCTTGGAATGATGAGGGTGACTGTTCTTGGATAATAACATGCATACGTTCATCAATAGTAAAGCCATGCTGTGCTGCATAGGCCTTTGCGCGTTTACTTGTCGTACTTTGACGGACCTTAGCGACAGCAGCTTCCAAGCCGTTGTAAGTCGTGATGCTGTGTTCTGAATGAAATATCCCTTCAAAATCCTCGTACTCATGAGGAGAAGATGACCTTGCTATGACTGGCTTTCGAATGGCATCAAAAAAACCTTTCACACTACTTACCGGTTCTCCATGCTCTAAAACAACATACAGAGGTATGTGATGGGCAGCTATATGATGCTTTACATAGTCAAGAATTGCTGCCTTTCCACCATCGGTTTGGATATCTGCTTGTGGTAGCATGAAAGAAGGGATAGATACTCAGCTTTTAAATCTAAGCCAAAAGCAAACTTTATATAGTTTAGCCAAGCTTACCTTGATGGCATGTCCTCGCATAAAAAAAGGAAGGTACCTCTCTTGTCTAGTTTATTCTGCGGGTATCTCATTTTCAGCATAGGGATATTAGGAATCTTATCCTTCCATGCTGATGTTGTTTCAGCTCAAGAACATCACGACTGGTTTCTTAACAGTGAAGCTGCAACCATGAATCTCACGATTGATGCCACTATGGAGCTTCAATCAACAGGCCAACGCTATTTTATTAATTATGTTACCGCAGATCTATTGTACTTTCCACGGGAAACAAGCAGGCAGACGGTAAAGGAACTCATTACCACGCCAAGTGCTCAGATGGCAGACGTTATTATCTATCGTTGGGATAAACCTACCACAACACAATTGCCTTTCGGTCTTCGTGCCCGTGTCCAGACAACATCTGCATTGCCAAAAATTCCTCAAAAGATACCATTTCCCTTAACCGATCTCTCTCCTGCATACAAGCAGTATACGCTTCCCACCGAAAATATAGACTCAGACAATGAAGAGATCATCATGCTTGCCTCTGAACTCGCTGCTGGTGAAGACGATCTGTATGTTGTTCTTTTTAATCTGGCTACGTGGGTTCAATCAAACGTTGATTACAGCCTTAATACCTTAACTGCGGAAGTTTCTCAGAAAGCCTCTTGGGTGTTGGAAAATCGCTATGGTGTTTGTGATGAACTTACGTCATTATTTATCGCCTTAGCACGAAGTTTAGGGATACCTGCCCGTTATGTGAGCGGCTTAGCGTACACGAATTGGAATGGCATTAATGATTTTGGTCCCCACGCATGGGCAGAGATTTATTTTCCTGACTATGGTTGGGTACCCTTTGATGTAACTTATGGGGAATTTGGTTATATTGACGCTAGCCATATAGAACTTCATCATTCATTGGATTCTAAAGGGGTTTCAAGCAACTATGAGTGGGAGGGTCGTGATGTAGATCTTGATACTAAAAAATTGACCTTAGAAGCAGACCTGCTCTCAGTAGACAAAACCTTTGATC
This sequence comes from Candidatus Woesearchaeota archaeon, assembly GCA_016187565.1. Taxonomy (NCBI): domain Archaea; kingdom Nanobdellati; phylum Candidatus Woesearchaeota; species Candidatus Woesearchaeota archaeon. The sequence continues at coordinate 19,019 of JACPJR010000025.1, read as the reverse complement.
CCTTACTAACGATTACCACAAGGCCGGTTAAGGAAAATATTGCTCTTGGGTCCTATAATCTCTTAGAGGTCATGTTACACAATCCACAAAAATACTATGTTCCTGTTGAACTCTTCTTGACGAAAACAACCGGATTGGTTATAGAGGAAGGAAACAGCAAGCATGTGTTGCTCAAACCAGAAGAAGAAAAACGATTGTACTTTACGCTTAAAGTAGATGAAACCCTAGACCCGAGCTTTGTGTATACGTATTTCATCCGCGCATATACGAATCGAAATGAATCCAGCGAAACGTCATTTAAGTCATCTCAGCGTGATATTCTCTACAGCTCTTCAGAAATCATGACTCTTCGTAGCCAGCTTGTTGATGAGGAGACAAAGACTTATTCAAAAGCAGTTAATCTTAGTTGCAACGTTCCTCAAGAGGTGTATTATACGCGGGAAGTCATTGCCATTAATTGTAGTTTACGTAATGTTGGTAATATCTACTTACGTGATGTCGAAGTCTGTCTTGATGAGATCTGTAATTCCTTTGACCTCCCTATTGCGTATGAAACCATTGTTTCCTTTACCTCACAGTTCGCTGCCCCAGGCAAACGTGAAATGGCTGTTACGGCTAAAAACACTGAAGTGCAGAAAGTAGTCATCATTCCTGTTTTTGTGCAAGAGACACCAGATCTTGACCTTCTTGATTTCCAATTCCCTGAAAAAATCGATTATGGAGAACCCTATCAAATCAGTTTTCATCTCACCAAGACGTCAGAAGCAGTTCCTTATGCGATTATCCTGAACGTTAGTCAGGATACGCTAACTAAGACATGGCAGTTAGATCGTTTAGACCAAGATAGAACCTTTATTTTGAACCTTGATAGTAGTGATTTAACTCGACAAAGTAATCCCTTTCTGTTTGTCGTAACCTATGCTGATAAAAATGGGAACTCTTATCAAAAGGAAAAGGAGATTGTGGTTGAACTTACTGATATTTCTTATTCTGATCGTGTTCGCATGAGTATTTACCGTTTTGCCCAAGGTATTACAAATTTTGGGATAGGCGCAATCCTTATTAGTGTCTTTGTCTTTGGCACACTTCTTGGACTAATCTTACGGAGGAAACGACAATGAATCGGAAAAAACAATCTGAATCAAAATCCGAATCGAGAAAAGAATTATCCTTAGAAAAGATTGTGCCAGATACCTCTGTTTTAATTGACGGCATTCTCTCGAAAAAGCTCCAGCAAAAAGAATTAATCGTAAGCACCATTCTCATTCACGAAGCAGCACTTGCCGAGCTTGAACATCAGGCAAATCTTGACAAAGCCATAGGCTTTCTTGGTCTTGACGAAATCAAGCGATTAGCGCTTCTTTCCAAGCAACAAGGAATAACACTAACCTTTCATGGGAAACGACCTACCTCCTATGAGATCAGACAGGCATTACTTGGTGAGATTGATGCGCTTATCAGGGATCTGGCGTATGATGAGGATGCAACCCTTCTTACCGCAGATAAGATCCAAGCTCGTGTTGCAGAAGCAAAAGGAATGAAGGTTCTCTATATTCCACCCTCAGCAGAAACGAAAAAATTACAGTTAGAGGAATTTTTTGATCTACAGACTATGTCTGTTCATCTTAAGGAAAACGTGTTGCCATATGCAAAAAAAGGTGTCCCTGGATCCTGGCAGTTTGTGGCTATTCAGCAGACATTACTCTCCCAAGAACAGATTCAAGATATTTCTCGGGAGATTATTGAAGAGGCAAAACTTCGAAGGGATGGTTTTATTGAAATTGAACGGCCTGGATCAACTATTGTCCAGCTTGGTAGTTTTCGTATTGTCATTACCAAGCCACCCTTTTCTGATGGCTGGGAGATTACTGCGGTACGGCCAGTAAAGAGAATGACCATGGACGAGTATCAGCTGAACCCTACGTTAGCCAAGCGAATTATTGAGCAGGCTGAGGGCATTCTTATTGCCGGTGCTCCAGGTATGGGAAAAAGTACCTTTGCTCAAGCACTCGCTGAGTTTTATGCAGCACAACAGAAAATTGTGAAAACTGTTGAAGCACCCAGAGATCTTATTCTGCCTGATGCCATAACCCAGTATGCAATGAGTCATGGTGATCCTGAGGAGATCCATGATATCCTTCTCCTCTCTCGACCGGATTATACGGTTTTTGATGAGATGAGAAACACAACTGATTTTAAGCTCTTTGCTGATCTCAGGCTTGCGGGTGTTGGTATGATCGGTGTTGTCCATGCAACCAATCCCATTGATGCTATCCAGCGTTTTGTCGGAAGGATTGAATTAGGGGTCATACCACAAGTGATTGATACGGTTATTTTCATTAAAAACGGAACGGTTTTTAAGACCCTGGGTTTGAACATGACCGTTAAAGTTCCTGCAGGTATGACTGAAGCAGACCTTGCCAGGCCTGTTGTGGTTGTTACTGATTTTCTCACGAAAAAGCCGGAATATGAACTCTATAGTTATGGTGAAGAAACGGTTGTTGTTCCTATTACTGAGCAAGAGATAAGTCCAGCACAAAAACTTGCATGCCAATCGATTGAACAGGAATTAAAGAAATATACCACTAACCCTGTTGTTGAGATGAAGAGCGACCATAAATGCATTATCTATGTCCCTCAGCGTGACATTGCTACAATTATCGGAAAACAAGGAAGAACCATAACAGAGATTGAGAAGAAATTAGGCATCCATATTGATGTCCAAGAATTACAGCAAGAACGAGTAACAGGAAAGGAACAATTGCAGTTCAACACAAAGATTACGAAGAAAGGAGTCCAGTTTATGTTTGGCCCAAAGATGCAGCATCATGATATCGACATTTATGTTGGTGGTGATTATCTGTTGACGGCAAAAGTAGGTAATGCAGGTGTCCTTCAGATTAAAAAAACAAATAAGATTGGAAAATTGTTGCAGCATGCTATTACCATTGGAGATCCGATTGGAGTCTACCAGACTTCAGTAACTAAAGGGACTTTGAAAGAAGATAAAGCAGATAACGAAGAGATCACGAACAATGATGCCAGTGATGATGATGAAGAAAATGGCAAAGATGAAGGGGTTGAGAGAGAGGCATAGTGAAGGCGGCAAAGAAAACAGCAGAAGAAGGAGAGGATGAGATTGATGGGATTACAGTTTTACAATACCTTAACACGGTCAAAACAGCTCTTTAAGCCATTGCACAAAGGTAAGGTAGGCTTATACACCTGTGGACCAACGGTTTATAATTATGCTCATATTGGTAACTTCCGTGCCTATGTCTGCTCAGATATTTTACGCAGATATCTTGCCTATAGTGGTTATACGGTTACGCACGTTATGAATATTACTGACGTTGATGATAAGACCATCCGCAATGCACAACAAGAAAAGATGACGCTTAAAGCATTTACTGAAAAATATACCCAAGCGTTCTTTGAAGATATTGATAAACTTGCTCTGTTACGTGCCCATCATTTTCCACGAGCAACCCACCATATTGAGGAGATGGTCGCTATGATTAAAACACTTCTTACCAAAGGGCTTGCCTACAAGGGAGATGATGGCAGTGTCTACTATGCTATTGCAAAATTTAAAAATTATGGGAAGTTATCAAAAATCAAGGTTGATAAACAAAAAAAAGGTGTACGGATTTCGCATGACGAGTATGATAAGGACAATGCCCATGATTTTGCTCTGTGGAAAGCGTACAGTAAAGAAGATGGTGATATGTACTGGGAAACAGAGCTTGGGAAGGGAAGGCCAGGATGGCACATCGAATGTTCTGCAATGTCTGTTGCTTACTTAGGGCAGTGTTTTGACATCCACACTGGCGGTGTTGATTTGATTTTTCCGCACCATGAAAATGAGATTGCCCAAAGCGAGGGCTGTTTTGGAAAACCCTTTGTCCAGTATTGGCTCCATAATGATTATATGCTGGTAAACGGTAAAAAAATGTCCAAAAGTTTAGGTAATTTCTTTACGCTCCGTGACCTTGAACAAAAAGGATATTCATTGCCTGCAATCCGTTATTTATTGCTAAGTGCTCATTATCGGGCACAACTGAACTTTACTGAAGAAGGATTACAAAGTGCTGAGCAAACAGTAGCTCGATTAAGGGAATGTATCTGTAAATTACAGGAGATTGAAAAAAAAGACAAGAGCGAGAAACCTCATTATATCAGTGCACTTCTTCCCGCAATAAAAGAAGATTTCGAGAAACAGATGGATGATGATCTCAATATAGCCAATGCCTTGTCAGTGCTTTTTGACTTTATTAAGTCGGTGAATGGATATCTTGATCAGGACGAAGTTACCCGAAAGGATGCACAAGGATGTTTGCAGTTACTTCATTCTTTCAATAATGTCCTTGCCATTATGGACTTTTCAGAAGAAAATATTCCTTCTGAGATTATGCGTTTGGTAGCAGAACGTGAACATGCACGACAGACAAAAGATTGGAAAGCAGCAGACCGCATTAGAAAACAGATTACGGCAAAGGGTTATCATGTTGATGATACCAAGGATGGGCCAAGGATCAAACAAAGTTCCTAAGCATGATACATACCATGAAGAAAACACAACCTAAAAAAAAGCAATCCAACAAAAAACAAGGCAAGAAAAAACAACGAGGAAAGGAAGTAACGCGAGCGTTTTTTTTAGGCAGATTTCAGCCGGTTCATAATGGACATCTTCAAGTGATGATGCACATCCTCCGTACGTACGATGAATTGATTATCGTCCTTGGGAGTGCGCAGGAACATAACACCTGGAGAAATCCCTTTACTGCTGAAGAACGAAAACGCATGATTCTCGCAGCCTTACCACCAGCAGAACGAAAAAGAACCAAGGTTTACTTTGTGCCTGACATCAATGATGATAAGCGTTATGTTGCGTATGTTGAGCAGTTTATTCCTCACTGTTCGCTTATGTTCTGTGGAAGCTATCCGACACTACAACTCTTTGAAGCAAAAGGATATACCGTCGAAAAATTAGGAAGAATTGATAATGTGGAGGGAACAAAAGTCAGAGGCATGATTGAGATTGATGATCTCACGTGGAAGTCCTTAGTTCCTCTTCCGGTTGTAAAAATTCTTGAAAAGATAAAGGGTGTGGAACGCATCAAACGCTTACGTAAGAAAAAGTCATAATCATTCGTTTTATCGTCTCTCTTGTATTGCTTCTTTTGCCCGTTCATACATTTCTGTCGTACCTTCACCTACTTTTTTTGCACCCTGCCTTAATGTACGGCCTATATCTCTTGGAGGAGGTATATCCATCTTGCTCATTCGATTTTCAAACTCCCAATGTTTGCCTGCAAGACCCCAAGTTAAATCATAACCTTCCTCAACACGGAAACAACCTGTTGGATTTCCGGTACTATCAGTGATACAGTAATCTATAACAACAAGCCCATCATAGGTTCTATCCAGACCATGGCTTGACAATCTTTCTTGATTACTTTGATAAATATTCCCCTCATATGATCGTGATGCTACCTTGAAACTCACCTGTAGCGTAGGATGGCCAGCTTCATACGTTTGTTTCTCGGTATTCCATCGTTCTGTTGCAATCTGATCGAGAGAAAGTACGCGTACAAATTTGTCATAATCAACAGCACTTCCGTGAATGGTTCCTGTTACCTCTCCTCTTTGAACTTCTTGTTCAAGATTATTTTCACGGCCTATGGAGAATACATAAGGGCGTGCAAGGCTGAACCCCTCATAGGGAAGTCTTGTCGTAACGGTTGCATGTACCTGTCCTTCTCTTTGGTCAAGTGAAGTAACCACAGCATCCTTCGAAGGTTTGCCATAACTACTGAGAAATGTATCAAGGTTAGGAGTACCATGTTCATAAGGAACACGTTCCTCAATTTGGGTTCCAAGTTTAGCTTTGAGTGCTTGTCCTGCCACATAATCAGTGGCATCGGCAGTTTTTGATTCGATTACTCTTCCAATATTTCCTGCTGCATCGCCAAGTTTATCTCTCCAGCCCTTTGATTCTTGCGCAGATGCCTCATGGGCGGTAAGAAGCGCAGCCATGAGTAATGGAACGATCTTTGTGTTCATAGATATATGGAATATGCGGTACTTTATAAATCTTTCCATTTTTGTCTTTTAAGGGTAGTAACACTCAAAGGTTATAATGTTTCGTTACATTTATATAGAGCGACATTGTAGATAAACAGATGCTACAGCTGGATATTCCTATAAAATTCCATGAGGTTTTGCGTAACCAGGATAAATATGTGGTTGCCATTCTTCTTGATCCATTAACCTATCAAGAGATGGATTTTTCTATCCTTCGTTATTTCTTGAATGAAGAGAAGATTCCTGGATTGTATGTAACCGTGAATAAGCCCTTTGCAACCTTGCATCAAGCGTTAGAACGTGAGAATCTTGATCTCAATAAAGTCCTTTTTATTGATGCAATTACAGAAACACACGTGAAAGGGAAGGAAGATGAGGACTGTGTGTTCATTGGAAGCCCGACAAACTTAAGTGACTTGAGCTTTGCTATGAATGAAGCGATCAATGCGATCCCTTTTGCTGATAAATTCCTTATTTTTGATTCTATCCCAACCTTATTAGTGTACAACAAACGAAGTACGGTTGAAAGGTTCGTTCACTTCTTAACGCAACGAGCACGGCAGTGGAACGTCCGTTGTGTGCTTTATTCGGTTGTTATGGAAGGAGAACAGGACTTAACAACATTACTTTCACAATTCTGTGATGCCATTATTGATTTACGAGGTGACCAACGATGAGTCTTCCTGCCATTGAAACGGTACTTGGTGTCTTAACCCTAGGTATTGGAGGAATAGCTTTTCTTACCATCTGGAAATCAAAGAGTACGATTACCAAAGGACTCTTTAACGATTCTCTCCAGTACATTATCCTGAGTTTATTTTTCCTTTTGCTCTTTTCATGGTGGACCTTTGCCATGAAATTTTTTGAAGCAAAACATAACCTTGGTGCATGGTACTACCTTGTGACCTATGTTCTTACATTTATCATCTATGTTACCATTGTTGTGGCAGCATTTAGAATGTATCGCTCTACGCATTCATTTTCATTTACTGGAAAGATTGAGAGGATGAAAGCTGCTATGCAGTGGCAGGACTTTATTCGTAAAGCGAGTATTACCGTGACAAAAAAAACTCCAATCAGTACGATTGCTGCAAAACTTCATGCCCAACATGAGGATTATGTCCTCGTTGCAGAAAAAGGAAAGCCTTTGGGAATTATCACTGATAGAGATATCGTTGAAAAGGTTTGCGCGAGTGGAAATGATCCACGAAAAGTCATGGCTGGTAAAATAATGTCCAGCAACCTTATTACTGCCACAACAACTGAGGATGTCCATACTCTTAGCAAAGTCATGCGTTCGAACAACATTAAACACCTCGTTATCCTTGAGAACAATACCTTCGTAGGTGTCCTTACTGCTCAAGATCTCATGAAGGCGCTGACTAGGCTTGATTAACGAATGGCCTATAGAATCTCAAGGCTTTATTTAAGTCCCTATTTTCTGTTTGCTGATGATACGTTGCACGGTTGCAAGCGCAGAAAGAACAGCAAGGTAGCTTGTCTTTGGATTAGTAGGACTGGGAAGGTTCTCTGTTTTTGTTGTAATGGTTCCAAAGCTTCCTCGTATGGTTACTTCGTGACTATTTTGCGTTGTCTGTGGATCAACAACAACCTTGACCTTTGTTCGTTCAGGCCCGATCCCTGCAAGACTTAAGGTAGCAGCGACATTCGTGTTCTGGGGAAATCCCTTAACTGCTTCTGCTGCACTGCCTTCAAAGATCACGGTTTTTTCACGAATAGCTGCAAGCATAATCTTTTTTTGTTGGACATACGGAGCATTAGCAAGTCCTTTTGGAGGCTTTGTTGTGGTTAGTGTCACTTCATGAATCTCACTGCCAGCAGCAGCAAGAAGTGCATCAACGCCAGCTATGGCTCCTGAAGGAGCATAGAGGTTTGTCCGCGTCTGATCTAATCCCTGAAGAAGATCATGGCACTGCAGTAATCCACCCACACTCATGACCATCAGATCTTTGTTGTTCCTAATACATTGTTCGAGTATTTCCCGCACAATAGTTTGGGTTGCTGCTTCAATAATCAGCTCCACGTTTTTGACAAGTTCTGGCAATGGCAGGATAAGCGGTTGTGGTTGTAATGATCTTGCCAGTTGTTCAGCCCTTTCACGATTGATATCAGCAATTGCACTAATCCTTGCTTTTATTTTTCCTCGTTGCACTGCATGACAAAGTTCACTGCCAATCGTACCACAGCCAACAATGCCTAAACGGATCATGCAACCTGGATTTCGGATTGTTTTATAAACATTGTGCAAACGAGAAGTCTGTTGAAGGACCCTAACGACAACAGGTGTTTTCAACGATATCTAAAGATGTCCAATATAATGATAGACTTAAGATCATTAAGCCAACCAGCCGTACTTCAGTAGTATATTTGATGAAAAAAGCTATCCCTGCTGTTGCCCCTAACGATAATAAGAGCAAGGGTAATAAACAACAGGCCTTTGAGGTTATCAGTCCAAGGGAGGTACTTATCACATGAACTCCTGTTTTTTTGTACTCTTTTGTTATTCTTTTAAATTTGTAGAGTTGCATTGCTCCGATGATGCCAACGAGCATTGAAATTAAGGTAAGAACGAATATATCTCCTAAACTTGCTCGAAATGCAAAAAGGCTTATTTTTTTTGCACCTACAGCTATGGGAAACAGTAAAGGATAGGTAAAGGCCATAATGACTGCGATGGTAGCTGCAAGAATGCCATATTTTGCTTCGCCAAATACCACCATGAAAGCTTCGATGATTACCTTGATTTTCTGATGAATGATCCTCATCATGGTTTAAGTCATTGTTTAATAATCAGTCCATATATACCCGTCTTTAAGGAAATTCTTTACCGGAATAATAACCTCCTGTGAATACAGAACAAATGCTAAGGGTATGGGGTTACAACTTTCATCGGTACCAATATCATCAATGGCAGTTTCTACGCCGCATCTCTTGCAGACGATGGTGTCTGCAACTTGCTCAAATCCCATTGGGCCACAGATTCTACATGCATCAAGTGCAGCTCTTATTGTTCCGTCGCTTGCTCGAACCAAGAGAAAGCGCATGTCTATCCCATCTTGTTGATAGACATATTTGGTGATATTCTCACTAATTGTTTTTACGGGGATATGTATCTCATTGTTACGAGCAGAGACTCTGATAGGAACGGGATCATATCCTGATTCTTTTGACGCAACAGCTGAGAGTGTCAACGAAACCATAAAAATGGTTAAAAATCCTGCTAAAAATTTTACAAAGAGGTTTGACCTCAGTTCAGGTTTCGTCAAGCTTTCTTTAGGTTTAGCTGCGAGAAATATCATGATGGAAGGAACAACGACCAAGGGTAGGAGCGTCATGAGAGCAGAATCTGGGCTTGCAAGCCATATCTGGATATCCCAGAAAAGTCCATTACTCGCGGGTATTAATAACCTTGCCTCTTGAAATTCGTGAATAGCAACTGCAATGAGCTCAACGACAAGAAACAACAATAAAGCACCGGTTACGGTAAAAAATTTTTTCAGGTCTACCATTAAACTTCCCTTAGCGATAAGGATTCCAAAGATAACAGCGAGTATCAAGCCAAAAACACCACCCATGATGTTTGATAACAAATCTGACTGAAATGAGATTCCATACAAAAACAAGACGGTTTCTGCTCCCTCTCTGAACACCATCAGAAAAATAAACAGCAGTATTCCTACACCAGCCATACTCCTTCGGGAAGTTCTGGAGATTTTATCTATCTTGCTTTCGATATGGTTTTTAAGATGTTTTGCAGATCGCCACATCCAGATGACCATTGTCGTTACAAAAAATGCAGCAGCTATCATGACCGTACCCTCAAATATCTGCTGCCCCCGTGTCTCCTGGCCCTGATAAAGCATTTGAAGGATTATAGCTCCGATGATACTTGCCAACACAGCCAAGACAACTCCCATAGCTACATATGGCTTCAAGGAATCTTTCTGGGTTTTTTTAAGATACGCATAAACAATTCCTACAATTAGTGCTGCCTCTAAGGTCTCTCTGAAAGTTATGATAAAGCTTGATATCATGGTGTACCCCGTAACATTTAAATATAAGTAACCAAATCAACGCTTTTCGTCAAAAAATAAGAATAACATTGCAACGTTTGTTGATTTATTTGCTCGATGAAACTGATAGGGAAATTTTAGAAGTGTTGAGAAATAACGCAAGAACATCATTCTTGGATATATCAAAAAAACTACGAATTTCAGAATCTACGGTAAGAAAAAGAGTGAAGGGGTTGGAGAAGGATGGTGTTATCAAGAAGTATGCTGCTATTATTGAGCCATCAAAACTGGGTTATGGAAGCGTTGCTTTTGTTGGTGTCGATGTCAGACCTGAAAAATTCTTAGAGGTTGCGAAAAGGCTTACCGAGTTTGAAAATATCAAGTTTGTATCAACAAGTACCGGCGATCATGTCATCATGACTGAGATTTGGATGAAAAATTCCAATGACTTACGAGACTTTATTTCTGCAAAGATTGAGAGTATGGAAGGCGTAACGAGAACCTGCCCTGCAATACTCACCGAACGATTAAAAGAAACATAGACAGCTATTATGATTTTTTAAAACGAAAGCTATTTATGCAAGCCTTCTTCAAGGTCACTCAGACAATCAGAAAAAGATTAAAAAGAGGAAGCATGCAGAAGCAGCAGAAAGCATGGGTTATTTCTGTGGATATGGGCTATGGTCATCAACGTGCTGCGTATCCCTTCCGTACCATTGCCTATGAACGGATTATTACAGCCAATAGTGATAAAATTGTTACACCACAAGAACAGAAACAATGGAAACGATTCCAACGCTTCTATGAAGGAATCTCTCGTCTTGCAAGCCTTCCGCATATTGGAAAATGGCTCTTTGCACTGTACGACGCCCTGCAATCTATTTCGCCCTACTATCCTTTTCGTGATCTTTCCAAACCAAATTTTGGATCGATCTACATGCATGTTCTAATTCGTAAACATTTTCTCTCGTCAACCTTAGCGTATACCCAGCAAAGGCAACTTCCGATGTTGAGTACATTTTTTGCTCCTGCGCTTGCCGCAGCGCACCTCCATAGGGAAAACGTTTTTTGCGTGGTAACTGATGCTGATATCAACCGTATTTGGGTTCCTGAGGATCCAAAGAAAGAACAGCTCTCTTACTGTACTCCTACAGAACATAGCGCAAAGCGCTTAGAGGCGTATGGTGTGCGTCCGGAACATATTTTTTATACAGGTTTTCCACTTCCTGAGGAGAATGTAGGAAAGAATCTCCATATTCTCAAACATGATCTTGGTGAACGGCTTATCAATCTTGATCCACGACGCATATTTCGTTCACGGTACAAAGAAACCATTGTCAAACAACTGGGGATGTATGCTCGCCCAACAAAGAGGCATCCATTAACGATTACGTTCGTTGTTGGTGGAGCTGGTGCCCAAAAAGAATTAGGAGTAAACATCCTCTACGGATTACGGTCCTTGGTACAGAATACTACCCTCCATTTGCATATTGTTGTCGGTACACGATTAGAGCTTGCTGCTTACTATACCCAGATGATTAAGGAATTACATCTCCATCCCCATCTTGGGAAAAACATCTTCGTCCATTGTTACCTTGATAAAAAAACACATTTTCAGTCATTCAACGAGCTCTTGCATACGACTGATATTCTTTGGACCAAACCAAGCGAACTCTCTTTTTACACGGCATTGGGAATCCCTCTGATTATGACTCCTGCATTAGGCGCCCATGAAGTCTACAATCAGCAATGGCTCATGCATATTGGTGGAGGGATTCCTCAAGAATCGCCAACGTTTGCGAGTGAATGGCTCATGGAATGGATCCAAAAAGGAATTTTGGCAAAAGCAGCTTGGCAGGGGTATATGGAAGCACCAAAGTATGGGACCACGAACATAAAGAAACTTCTCTTTGCCAAGCAAAAGCAGGCAATCCGTTTTCGGTATTAATTGGTAATCATCACGTGAGCTATACGATGGAGTGAAGTTTTTTGAGAGGCGCAATTTCTTGGGCGGTCGCTATTTTTTATTTTTTTCTATCTCTTTTAACGCTTTCAAATAAACATTCTTAATACCATTGTTTTTTTCTTTCTTTGAAAGACCTTCAATTTTTTTAATCAATTCCTTGTTTTTTGATGCTTTTGTAATTTCAGAAAGAGCATAAGCGGCACACCATCTTATTACCGTTGTGTTCTCTTTATTTTCAACAGCGTTTTTTAATAGATAAGGAATTGCTTTTTCGACTTTTTGAGGATATTTTTTTGCTATATTCCCTATCGATTCTGGAACGCCCCATTTTACTCTTGGAGCTTTGTAATTAACATAATCAACCAAAATATCAACATAAGGCAAAAAAAATTCTGGTTTTTGTGCTGAAACGTGTTTCATAACGTCTGCGCATGTTCCTTTATCAACGTCCGAAGCAGATTTGAAAAAATCAAAGAACTCCTTATCCTTTATTTTTCCTTGACACACCGCTTCTACCAGCTTTGTCTGTTTTTCTTTTGGTTTCAGATTTGAGTGTAATATCTCTTCAATTTTACCCATACTATCAAATTAGTGAATTACATTTAATAAAGGTTTCGTTGCGACTGCTTTTTTAGTGTGCTTTCCACTTCCAAGGGACAGTAAATCTTTATATAAGAGTTCTAAGTCTGCCAGCTGCTTTTTAAAAAATGCCAAAGCAAATCGTGTGGAAAGGAAGTACTGTTCAAGGTAGGGATAACTATGGTTCAGCCTGTTCGAAAGCCAAGCTATGCAATGATAACAATAGGGACCGTGCTCTTAGTCAAACGTACCGATTACTATGGTCATCAAATTCGTGTCGAGCGATTACGTGAAGTGTGATCGCTTAGGAGAACATATTACTCCATGTTCTTTTCTGAGATTCTTAATGTGTTTCACCGTAATCTATTTATAGAGCGCATCGTTTTCAGCTTTCAAGAGGCAGAGCAATGAAGCTAACGAAAGAAGAGCAAGAAGAGAAACAGGAAGAAGAGGTACTTCATTGGGCAGATCAGATTGCTGATGCTATTATTGACCGGGTTGCTCACGACCCACAACTTCAGCAGATCACCAAGGAGAAGGGATATATTTGCTTTGATGAGAAAACGCCCTCAGGAAAGATCCATGTTGGTAGTGGAAGAGGATGGATTATTCATGATGTTGTTGCTAAAGCCCTCAGAAGTCGTGGTGTTCGTGGCAGATTTATCCTTAGTTCCGATGACATTGATCCTTTTGACAAGATGAATGCTGACTTACCTCAGCACTATGAACAGTACCTTGGCATGCCCTTTCGCAATATTCCTTCTCCGTTCCCCGGATACAAAAGCTTTGCTGCGTATTATTTTCAGCAATGTACTGATAAGTTTGCAGAATTTGGCATTGTGGCAGAGCTTGAAAGTACAGGAGAGATGTATGATAAAGGTCTTTTCAATAGAACCATTAAAATTGCCTTAGATCATGCTTCTGAGATACAGGCTATTTATGCAAAACTTTACGGCGAGGATGCTGTTGGTGCAAAAAAACTACCCTTCAATCCTATTTGCCAAAACTGTGGAAAGATCGGTACAACACTCACTCTTGCATGGGATCCTAAACAGGAGCTTGTTACGTATGTCTGTCAGGAGAACCTTGTGCCTTGGGCAAAGGGATGTGGTTATCGTGGTAAAATTAGTCCCTACCATGGCAAGGGAAAGTTTCCTTGGAAGGTTGAATGGGCTGCAAAATGGCCTTCAGTGGGCGTTGTTTATGAGACTGCAGGTAAGGATCATTTTACGCAAGGTGGATCAAGGACAATAGCATGTATGATTGCTACTGATGTCTTTCATTACCCATCTCCCTTGCCCTCAGAGAGCTATCGTACAGGGAAAGGGTATGAATTCTTTACCATCGGTGGAAAGAAGATGAGCACGTCGAAAGGACAGGGGATTGGTTTTGCCGAGGTTACTGATTATATTCCTGCTCCGATTGTTCGTTATCTGCTTGTACGAACAAGGCCTAATGCAGTTATTGATTTTGATCCCTATGGAACCAATGATGTCATTCTTTTGTATGAACGCTATGATAAAACCATGCGCTGTTACTACGGAAAAGAGCCTGAGGAAAGCGTTAAAGAGGTCCAGAAACAACGACGTATCTTTGAACTTGCTGCAGTTGATGAAATTCCCAAAGAGATGCCACCCCAGATTGCCTTTACCTTGGCTAGTAGTGTTGTTCAGTCTAAACCCAGTTTTGAGGAAGCTATCACAACCTTGCAACGTATGGGACATCTACCTCAACAGTTATCAGGAGAGGCAAAAGAGATGGTTAAAGAGCGATTGCAACGTGCAAAAAAATGGGTTGAGAAATTTGCTGACAAGCAATTTGTTTTTCAGGTTCACGATAGTGTCCCGCAAGGACTTCAGCTACAGGAAAAAGAGCGAACAGCGCTCCATGCACTTGCAGAAACGCTGAAGCAGTACACTGCTAGCCAAGCCTATAATGAAAAAGTGCTTTTTGAAGAGATTTATACGACTGCCCGTACCTACGAACTTTCTCCCCAAGAACTCTTTCGTGCAGCATACCTCGTGTTAATTGGCAAAGAAAAAGGTCCTCGATTAGCGCCCTTTATCTTAACTATTGGCGTGGAAAAAGCTATTGCGCTTTTTGCGAATGTTTAGCTGGAGTAACTCCTTAATGCAACTGATGAATAAACTCCAACCATATGCTCTTGTTCTGGGTCTTGGTGCTGTACCTTTAGGATGTGCCACAACACCAGTGATAACGATACATCCACAGCAGACAGAAGCACCGATGCAGACAGGAGCAAAGGAAAGAAATATAGACGTAACCATTGAGGAAGTCATGAGAGTTCTTGGAGTGAGACATTTGGATCACATTCAATTCAATCTTCCCGATGGTTATAAGACCTTAACATCCCTTGACGATGATTTAGGAATACTTACAGGGATATATGCAGGGACTGTTGATGTCAGAAAGACAGAGGACGGATATTTTATAGAGGGATATTCAGGAATATCTCATCATAAGGGTGCACTGAGTAGAGTGCTTCAAGAAGCTGACAGAAATGAAGATCGTATTATAACCAGATCAGAAATGAGAACCTTAAAAATGAGGTTGTATGAAGAATATGCACCATGAATTCTCTGTGAATCTTCTTGTGCCTGAAAGTTTTTCTATTTTTTGTGGCTTTTTTTCTGACGTTTCTTTTCAAGCAGTTTTTTTGTAGCTTCTTTTCTTCTCTTGAAGTTCTCAAACCACACTCTTCGCATCTTTAAACGGCAATCAAAGCAATATTTACGCATAGGAGAAATGCTATTGACTACTTTTTTACATTTGATGCAGCGTTTTTTTTTCAATATCATTGTTTTTTTCTTTTTTTGCTGAGGCATAGGAAGAAAGAACGAGGGCTGATATTTAAAATTTTATGCCCATTTGTGGGTTACAAAACGTGATGGTCACTCACGAGGACTTTACCGCAGAAGATGGTGTAGTTTGCTGTTCTTCACGCACTGCTTCTGTTCCTTGTGTTGCTGTTTTATCTTCAGCAGTCTTCATTTTCTCCTTTCCTGCTGTTTTCCGTTGCTTTGTTTCGGGAGTTGCTTCTTTTGCTCCGAAAAGTTCAGCATGTGCAATGCCCTTGTCATCCTTTGTAACGGTTACTTTCAGCTTATGAGGGGGATTTCGCATCCCGTGCATCCAAACCGCTTTATTCAGATAATTACCCAGTTTGATCTCTGTTGCTTTCGTGTGACGTTTAAGAAACTCTCTGAGAACAGCAATTGTTTTTTTTGCACGCTTGTACTTCGGTACTTTTTGAAACCCTTTTCGTAAGGGTATGGTATATACCATTGATTTAGCTACTTTTTCTGCCATGGTTATGCCTTAGTCTTTGTTCTTCGCCAATGTCTTTTTACGCGGGTATGTCTCCATGGATGGACCCGTCGGCCTTTACCATAGATCTTCGGGACAGTCCAAAAAGGAGCCCATCGTGTGCGTCTATGTAATTTTGCTAATCGTAATTTCCTGCTGAGGTGAATATATCGTGCCATGGTGTCATTCCGTAAAACTTATTCACTACTTTTTTGGTCTGGTGAACTCGGTAATGGTGTACTTTCCTGTACCTTTGGTGAGCTTTCAACTTTCTTTTGTTCACGAACTTCTTTCTTCTTACCTGTTTTTACTTGCTTTTGGGTAGTTTTTTGTGGTTCTACAGGTGCTGTGTTCTGTTTTTTTACTGGTTCAACCTTTTTGACACAGGTAGCAGCAGTTTTATCAACAAGAGAAGTTCCTGCTGGTGTAATAATGCGTCCTTTGTGAACTCCTTTTTCAACATGTTTCAGAAAACCAGCTGCCTCCTGTTGTTGGAGAATCTTTCGTAGGATATTTCCTGATGATTTATAGAAACGCTCAGGTTTCACACCCCTGTTTTTTCTCCCGCCATATCTCGTTCGTAATTTTGCAACCCCAATCGGGCCATGTTCATACACATAGATGAGAACTGATGCTGAACGAAGGTACCACCAATCTTGTTGCACCGGCGGGCGTTCACGATTTGGGCCGGTTTTACAATAATGCGCCCATTCCGGCGGGGTTATCCCTTTGGTCTTTTTTAATTCTTCGGCTAATTTCTCAATCAATTCTGTTTTTTGAACATCATAACTCTTTACCATGGTATCGCTCCAAAATGATCAGCTTGATTTCATTTATAAAACTAAAAATTTGATTCCAAGTATAAAGGAACCGTTTTAAGCTTTATTTGACCGAAAAGATTTGTCATCGGCCGTTAAATGGTAAATGAGTGGATTCCTACTGCATTTATAAATGTTTTGGTTCACCGTTGGTTTTTTCGATGACATTGCAGGAAACATACCTACGCTCTTTGTTTACCTTGATAACGCAAACCTTTTATTTTTGTGCTGCTTCCTCACGCGCATGCACAAAGTAATGGTTTTTGGAACCTTTGATGTTATCCACACCGGGCATTTATATTTTCTTAACCAAGCAAAACAACACGGAGATTATTTAGTAGTCATTATCGCTCGGGACAAGACCGTTGAGATGGTCAAAGGGAAAAAACCTTTGACACCCGAACTGCAACGAAAAAGTCGTATCGAACTTCTTGCTATGGTTGATGAAGCCAGGCTAGGTCAACTGGAAGATAAATATGCAGACATACGGGCAATACAACCGGATGTTATCTGTCTCGGCTATGATCAAACCGCTTTTGTTGATAAGCTTCCTGCTAAGCTTGAGAGTTTTGGTCTTTCCACAAAAATAGTAAGAATGGGATTCCATGCTCCTCGAAGGTCATGGAGAACGAGGTAACCTTACTTCTTGGCCCGCTTACGCTTTTCCTTCTTCATACGTTTGCGTTGCCACTTCCAACGCATCTGACCTTTTTTCTTCCACCGTCTTGAACTTCGCTTCACTTTTTGCTTCCATTACTCTGGTAATGTACTTAACCTCCTCTCCATCAATCGATTAAATCGTCAATAACCAGAGCGTGAATCGGTAAGAACTATTTAAAGATTCTGTTTTGAGAGAAAGTTTTTAATACTCATGCTTTTATGTACGCATGATGAGTGCATATAAACAGGTTATTCTTGTTCGTCATGATCTGAAGCTTCCTAAAGGAAAGCTCTCTGCCCAAGTAGCCCATGCTTCTCTGGAAGCTGCCTTACGTTCTGACAAAGATGTTGTCAAAAAATGGCGGGCACAAGGTATGAAAAAGATTGTTTTACGCGTAGAGAACGAGCAGGAACTACTTGCATATCATCAAAAAGCAGATCAGGCCGGGTTTACCAGGGCATTAATAACTGATGCTGGACACACGGTCGTAGAACCAGGGACAACAACCTGTTTAGGTATAGGACCTGATGAAGAAGCAAACATTGATAAACTCACTGGTCATCTTAAGATGGTGTAGGCAGGTGGAATATGCAGCGGCATTACAAGCATCGAAGTTTCAGACATAACCTTAGTGTTCACCAGGGTATCATGATTACTCTGCTTGTGTTCTTACTCCTGCTTGCGGGATGTAATGCCACAGGAAAAGCCTATCAACAGACTACTACAGGAGAGGGGCAGCAAGATTGTAACCAAGGTGGATGTACCACTCAGTCACTTGAGGCAGAGCAGGCACGCATTGGAACACTTGAGGTAACAACAGATTTCTCAGTTCAAGGACAGAAGTGTGGAGCAGGTGAAACGCTTATCAAAGGAAATGCTGGTCAATGGGAATGCGTTGCCTTTTTTGCAGCAAATGTCAGTCCATTACGTGAATGTAATTTTTTTGCGCTTGAAGCAGGGGATGGTCAACAGACCTGCTTGCATCAGGGATATTCGCTCTGCATGGCTGAACAATACGCAACAATAACACGCTATTACGATAGTGTCGGAACGCAATGCCAGGGATTGGTACAGATTGAAATGACTGATACGCAACAAGGACCTTGTCCAACAAGTAGTACTCAAGCAACAGGTTGCTATGTCAACCAAGAAGGAACAGAACCCTTTTCAGGCGATGTATCCATTGTTACAGCCCGAGGAAGCAATAGTTCTCAAGTGCTCTGTTGTCGCTGAGTGGTGTCTTAGTTGCAGTGTTGAATAAATAAAACGGCGTTTTTTTCTCTGTTCGTTATCAGCTACATCTTAATAACTTCTGAGCAAGAAATCCCCTGCTTTAGCTTTGGGGATGAATTGCGAAAGATACTAATTCTGCTGCGTTATGCTCTATGGCTTGGTAAAGTCATGGACCCCGTACAAGAGGTGATATACAATGAGCATTTACCAAGACCACGCATACAAACATGGTGTAGGCTGGAGTACCTGGCACTTTCAATGGGTAACCAAGTACCGCTACAAAGTGTTTAGTGATGTCAAACTACAAAAGCTTT
>JACPJR010000024.1 GCA_016187565.1 Candidatus Woesearchaeota archaeon | reverse complement strand
TCACCAGTATGTCCCTGTCAAGGTCCTGCCTGAAGGTACACAAGTAATTAATGTCTTTGCTGATGGTTCGCTGAACAAAACCTTAGTGTTTACTGAGGCAGGCCAAGTACAAAGAGTTACCATCAAGATCCCCAAGAAAGCACAGCTTATCTATGGAACCATGAAGATAGAAGGGAAACCGTCAGAACCATGAAAACAACGATGGAAGGAGGTTATGTTACCATGAAAAATAACACGATGCGTACCATTCTCGGAATTATACTTCTATTAATCATATTGCCTACTGTTCTTTCATTCAGCGGACAGGGAAACAATTATGATGTGGTGTTTACGCTCAACAGTTTTGTGAGTAATAGCAGTTCGTATAATGGCTATAGTACCCAACTGTATGGAAGTAAATTTCCAAGCATACAGGGCAGTGGTTCTGGTTATAACCTCCTCGAAGGAAGTGTTTATTTCAAAAAAATTGCTGCAGAGAACGTGTCCTTAGCTATTGATAATACAACCGTCTTTTCTGAACGTGGTGTCTTCCGTGATCCAGTAACCGTACAAGGCATAGCAGCCGTGCTCCAGGATTATCTTACGTACTGCAGTCCAGATGATCAGGGTTATTGTCTTGTTCCATTCCTGCTCTTTTCAGCAACTCCTGCAGATTTAAAACTCTATAACCTTGAGATTACAACAAAAGAAATGAATGCTGCTCCACGCATAACTGTTACCTTAATACCAGAAAACCCAGGTCCGGATGATGATTTAGTCTGCTCTGGCCAAACGTATGATCTCAATGATGATCTGCTGACGGTGTATGCTCAGGTTTTGTTTAAGAAGGATCTTGTAGGATTTACCGAGCAACCTCTTCGCCAGGTTCCATGTGTGAAAATAGGATCACCAGGAAAGTTTGTTTGTAATACCACGATTAGTGCATCAATAACACAAGAACGACAAGAGGTAACGTGTACTATGCAAGCCTTTGATGGTGATTTAACCAGTGATTGGGAAACTGATACCGTTATTATTGGGGCCCTTGATGACGCTGATGATACTGTCGAGCCCTTACCTTCAGTTGTGGAACAACCACAAGACTCTCCTGAGCACATCATTAGTGCGCCTGAGAACGACTCCAGGGATTATGAACCATTGATAACAACGCAGATCATTGAAGAGGAAGTAACCAACATTACGGAAACAGAAGAGCGTGGAATAGGGAAAAAAATGACTGACAATTTCAGCCGTCTGGTGAATCTGAGTATCTTTCAACGAATTGACCAGACAAAAAACGAAACCATCGCTTAGACACGCACACTGGTAAACAAATAAATCATGTAGATGATATATAAGAGAACAAGGATCCCTCCCTCTACGCGGTTAATCTCTCGATAGGTTGTAGCAAATACCATAAACAGAAGGGTAAAAAACACCATTATCAGTGCATCAACAAACAGTATCATAGGATTAATGGTTATTTCAGTAACGAGTGTTGTAACGCCCAAGACAAGGAATATATTAAAGATATTGCTGCCAATAATATTGCCTACCACGATGTCAGTTTCTTTCTTCATTGCTGCAACAATGGTTGTAAAGAGTTCTGGTAATGATGTTCCTAGGGCAACAAGTGTTAAGCCAATAAAGGTTTGACTAATGCCAAGGAGTGTTGTTAATGCTGTTGCACCATAGATAAACAAACGTCCACCAATAAAGAGCATGAGGATGCCACCGACCATCAAAAGAATATTTTTCCAAAGAGGGTGCGTATGGGTATACTCTTCAGAAAACTCATGAACAATTGCTTTTCGTTGGTGTTGTGCTGATCGTACGATGTAATAGATAAATATACTAAAACCGACAAGAAAAATAACGCCGTCAACCAAGGTAAAGCTGTACACATTTGTTCGGAAGAGATACCAATCATTCCCTAAGATAAGAAACAGAAATGCAGCTGTAATCATAAATGCCATCTCATGCATGAGGGTCTTTGTTCGTATGGCAAGGGGATAGATGAGAGCGCTTAGTCCAAGAATAAGGCCAATATTCACGATGTTACTTCCCACCACATTGCCCAGCAAGAGATCAGTATTTCCGGTAACCGCTGAAACAAGAGATACAATGAGCTCTGGCATAGAGGTGCCAAATCCTACAATAACAAGTCCTATAATCATTGGATTGATCTTCAGAAATCGTGCAAAATCTGCTGACCCCTCAACAAGGTACACTGCTCCCTTAGTAAGTAATATAACACTGACTATGCACACGATAGCAAAAACAAGGATATCCAGCATATGACCTCTTTTACAAAAGATGCCGGTGAGGGGATCCGAACCCCCGACCTCTAGATGACCCGGTCATGAACTTGAGGCTATTGCCCCAAACTCACGCATATGAGTTTCGCTTTCTTGGAAACTAGCGCTCTAACCAGGCTGAGCTACACCGGCTTTATGAAGGTAAAGAAATCCTAAAGGATATATAAAGATTTTTAATAAGAACCGTTCAAGGCTTGTTTGTTGTGCATGATGCGAACATCGATGTTCTTGAACCTTCTCAGTGGTGGTAACAATAGAAAAGTTTAAAAAGGAAAGAGATTTACCGTATTTATGTCAACCGAAGTTACTCGAGGAGGTAGTCTTAATATCCCTCACGCAGGGAGGATTGTTGTTCCTAATGGATCAGCTTTTAATGAGTATACTTCTTCAGGAAAAAGTGATACCTTAAGCACAGAAGACGTTTCAAGCATTACTGCTGACTTTGATGCTCGAAGAACACATTTTGAGAGGTTTTATGCGTTAGCTACTGAAGGAAACTTACTTCAACAGCTTTTAGAATTGACTTCTCGAACGAGCTATATGGGTGCTACGCTTGCTGAGGTAAGGGAGAGGGCTTCGTTGAGAAACGATCTCGCTGAATTGATCCATGGTGATGACACCAAATCCTATTTTATTGCAGAACACTTACCGTGGGTAAGTATCCTGACTCATGTTTTTATCAGCACCCCTATTCCAGAAAACCGTGAAGCAGTTGCAGAAGCTCAGGAAAGCTTGGATCCCCTAGCTGCTCTTGCTGCTCAGGAGCGTAGTTTTTATGATAGTTTTCGTGCAGGAATAAGAGTCCCTGTTTTACGCGATGGTGCTTCTTTTGGAGTTCAGGGATTAGAAAATGCCTTAGAAGTTACTGTTTTCAGTGATGATCATCCCCTAAGACCACAGAGACTGTCAGCAGATGCAACTACAGTTGACGTTGGAGGTCGTTCGTACTATAATGCTTCTTTAGCAGATCGAGAGAAGTATCCATTTGTGCTTATGCCAGAAGGATCAAAGCTTTCTTTACGGATAAAGAATAGAAGTCCAGATAAGGTCTATATGGTTGTTCCATCAGTTAACGGGATGCCTGTCAGAGTTCAAAGACTCAACTTAGATTATAGTGGTTTTACTCGTTCTTCTCTTCCTGTTTCAAAGATAACAGCAGAAAAGACGTATCTGAAGCCAGGGGATGAAGTGGATTTTGCCAGATTCCATGTAGACGCCATGCAAATAGTAAGTGGAAGAGAGGGTTCTAGCCTCTATAGAGAGGATATCAGTGACCTTGCTTTTTTGTTTGGGAGGATTTTTGATAGAAATGTCAGTTCCGAAGCCAGATTATTGGTAGACCATTTTGATGATCCTCATCTCCAAGGAAAAATAATGTACGAATCAAGGATCAGAGCTGTGATGGAATTCCTCGGTTATATTGCTGGAAGCGGATATTATAACAGCAGGATAGCAAAGGAAAGTGACATTCGACTAGGCAGGCCTGAAATTGCAAAAGGTAAAACATCCAGTGATCTTGCAAATCCCCATTTAGGATCCATTGGTATTAGTGTTGTAGAAGTGTTTCCTCCTCCAAGAAAGGCAACGCATGAACACGTCTTTGTTGGAATTGACTCTTCTAGGCTCTTATACTCGGGAGGACTCTCCCGTAGTGTTGGAGGTATGGGAGTTACTGGCGCAGCGCATATTACTGGTGGACCTGATCGAGCAGCAGAAAAAACTGATTGGTATTCACAATATCAATTTGATAGTAATATTCATCGCTTTGTAGGTTACGTTCCCTTAAATGTAAATGCACTCCGGTAAGAATTATTTTTTATTTTTCTGGAGTATCTTCTTGTAGTATCCAGTTCTTCGATCATTGAGTAAATCATTGAGGGGAGTGTATTTCTTATCTCTTGCTTTTTCGAGATCTATATCCACTATTTTTAGTTCTTCATGATCAGTGCTTGATGCTAGCACTTCCATTCGTGGTCCTATAACCTCACTACCTCCTTGGAAACAATGACCGCGTTCTTTGCCAACTCTGTTCACGGCAATAACATACACACCATTTTCCAATGCTCTTGCTTTCATTACCGTCATAACACGAGAAGGAGGAGATACTAAGTTCATAGGACAACAGATGATATCACTGCCTTGTAATGCCAATACTCGAGCAGCTTCAGGAAACATAAAATCAAAACAAATCATCAAACCAAGGTTGGCATCTCCTGCACGAAATACCTGTAATTCAAAATTTCCTGGTGTAAAAAGTTTCTTCTCATTAAGGTAGAGATGTATTTTCCGATATTTACTGATAAAACCTTTTGGTCCAACTAGGATAGAAGAGTTGTAAAAGCATGAATCATCTTGTTCAGCCAAGCCACCAACAAGAAAAAGATTGTTTTCTTTGCATAGTTTTATCCATGTCTGGGTTGTTTTTCCTTCGGGAACTTTTTCAGCTACTCCTCCTAGCTCGTGTTTATCATTGAACATATAACCCGTGTTACATAATTCGGGTAGAACAAGCAGGTCTGCTGTATGTTGTGAAACAAAATGCGCAATTTTTTGATTATTCTCGTGGACTTTTCCAAACTTAGGATTGAACTGCAGAAAACCAATTTTCATGGTGTCAATTATTTTTTATTCGGAAAAACTTGTATACCCTGTTTGTTGATCGTCATAGGAACTGGGCCACGTTCATGATTGGTCTGACGCATCTTGACAATGCGTAATGCACGATCAGCCTCTCCACCTAAACCACTACTATGCAGCGTGATAACAGCATCTGCCACAAATTCTACCACACCGTCACGGCTGTATTGCCCACCACTCATATCTAACGGCGTCTCTCCAGCAACCTCTGCGCTAATAAGGGTCGTGCAATCAAGCTTCTTTAATCTCGTAATAATGGCAAAGAGCTGTTTTCTGATCATGTAGGCATCTTTGATGCTCATCGTCAGTAAAGATAATGAATCAAGGACAACCCGTTTCACTTTTTTCTGTATGATCGCATTGGTGAGTTCTGCCTGAATATCAGCCAAGCTTGTGGGTTGAAAATATCTATAGGTACACATGTCCTTTTGTTCAAGGCTATCCATATCCCATCCAAATCGGATGACATCTTTCTTTAAATGAACAGCATCTTCTTCAAAAGAAACAATCAACCCAGCTTCATTGGAGGTTACAATTCCATAATAGATATACTGCTGAAGAAAAATAGTCTTTCCTGCACCTGGACCTCCGCTGATTAAATTAACTGATCGTTTGACAAAGCCGTCTTCCATCAGCTGGTCCATACCAGGAATTCCCGACGGAGTTCGTTCTGGTTTTGTAATCATGGAGACTAACGAATGGTTGTTCTATATAAACTTTTATATTTTCCTCTCTCTGTTTTTGAGACGCTGAAATCTCACTGTTCTGTTTTCCTTGCGATGAAGAAATAGAGTAAAGCTCCAATCCCTGGAATGAGAATAACAATTACCCATAAGATTTTCTTATACCATGGTAATGAAGGATTGGTCAGCGCATTGATGACCATAAATATCATAAATACAAGGATGAGTATCCCAAAAGCATAGCCGAAATAGCTCAAGGAAGTATTTGCTGTTTCCTTCAGCCCGTAACGAACAGCATCTTCTTGGGAATAGATGGGCAACTCGACAACTTCCATTTTATTGTATGCCTGGTTATAATTATCCTTGTATTCAACCAGAAGGTTCAGAGGAATGCTTTGGCTTTCTTCATTTGTTGGATGAATCATAAATTCAGCAGTCTCGTAATCATCGCTCTCTAAATTTCCAAGGTACACTTTTTTTGCAGATAACACTTGATAGGCAGCACTTTCCTTTAATTCAAGGGTGACAAATTTTAAGGTACTCGTGCCGGTATTCGAAAGACTGATCACAATATTACCATTATCAAGCTGCTCATAAACCTCAGAGTCCTCAAGGTTGACCAAGAACTGGGGTTTGTCATATACCATCATGCCAAAGGTACCATTTCTCGCATAGCTTACTTGTTGCTCATCTTGATACGAGAGTTTATAGAGGATTTTATGGATTTGTGAAGCGGCATCAGGATCAGTAACAAGGGTGAAGGTAGCACTTTTCTCCTCTTGCGATCCTAAGCGAACAATAGTTTTTTCATTGGTCGTATGAAACGGTGCAAAGGGCACATTGTCAAGTTCCAATTTTACCTGGACATTCTTTAATGTTCGTGCTGCAAGATTACGGAGCGTTAAGGTAACGTTAACTTTTTCCCCGGGATGCACTTGATCAGGATCAGTCTCTACTTCCATAACCGCGAGAATGGCATCCTGTGCCTTAATAGTAATGTTGAATGGGCTAAGCTTGGCCCATCCTCCCTCCATAACCTGATAGCGGAGTTCAAGTTGATTCTCTCCTTCTAAGGCTGCACCATCAACACGCAAACGGTACTTTACCACGACACCTTCTGATCCTTTCTGTTGTGCTTCAAGAGTACCAATATCCTTTCGTGCAGATCCGACTACCGAAAAGGGAAAGGCAGGCAGGAGTTCAATACTTACATTCTTACCTGGCTCTGTCCCTTGATTTTCAACTCTAAAACGGACATCAACATACTGCCCTGGTTCTCCAGGATCAGGATCTTGGTTGATAAGCGTAATGACGATATCATAGCTTGAGCTGAATGGATTAGCAACGTTAAGTGTGGTCGTTTGCGCCATAACCAGCGAAATACCTGCTAGGAAAAGAAAGAGGATTAACAAGATTCTGCTATTGCTTTGCATGCCCTGAATAATGAGAACTGTCTTATAAATATTGTGATTACTGTAGAAAGCTTTATAAGTTTAAACAGATTTCTGTGTATAGACATATTTCATGAGGTGAACCATGGCAACAATAACCCTCTCAATTCCTGATGCAGTAAAAAAGGAAATGGAGAAATTTCCAGAGATCAAATGGAGTGAGGTATTTAGGAGTATGATTATACAGAAGGTCGAGTTGTTTAAGGCGCTTCAAAAAAATGGTGAAATATAATGGCGTCAGTAACCTTTACCATCCCAGACAAAGTCAAAAAAGATATGGAAAACCTTTCTTGGGTAAATTGGTCTGAGTTGGCACGAGAAGAGGCATTAAAAAGAGCAAAGCTTGCAAGGGAGTTTGAGGAATTCAAGAAGATCGTTTCAAAATCAAGGTTGACTGAGAAAGATGCTGACCACTTTGCTGAAAAGGCGAAAGCATCGATGCATAGGCAGCTCAAAAAAGAAGGCTTGATATGATTGGAAGCAGTTATTGATGCAAACGTCTTTTTTAGAATTCTTATCTCCGAAGGAGAAATTGTGGACATAGTATTCAATCCAAAACTACGATTGTTTGCTCCAGAAAAACTTAAGGAAGAATTTCTGAAACATAAAGAAGAAATCGGTGCAAGGGCATGTTTTACTAAGAATGAACTTGACATCGTTGTATCACTTCTCCTAAATCGAATTCACTTTGTTCCACGAGAGGAATATAAGAATCAACTGACACAAGCAAGAGAATTGCTTAAAGGGCATAACAAAGATGAGGATTTCTTAGCACTCTGCTTAGCGAAAAGATGTAAACTCTGGACATACGAAACACGATTCTTCAAAATAAAGTATGCTATTTCTACAAAAGAGCTTGCTCATACATTGTAATAACGGCCAATTTGTTTCTGACTTCCGTAACTGTTTATCAAGACTTTGCACCTATTGATCTCTTCACCAGTGTATCGATATGCTCAAACACTTTCTGATTACCTTCTCGGTGATACGTTTTCAGGTTCTTTTCAAAAAAACCAAGCTTAGTGAGGAACAAACGTATTCCAGCGACAGTAGTAGTCTTACGGTACATACCATATCCCAAGCGTTGGAGATATAATGCATTGATGACCTGTTCGAATTGTTTCTTGACAGGAACAGAAAGGATTGGTTTTCTCCAGTGGATAGCTTCTGACATAAGGCTAAAACCACCATTCGTCATAACTGCTTTGGCTTGGGAAAAATCACGAAAGAATTCCTCTTCATTAAAGAGTTTGCACTCTACATTCTGGTCATGCATCTCTTTGTTAAGCCCATAGACAATAAACTGCTCTGGAATCTGATGTAACGTCGGCAAAAGTCGTGTGTTTGACTGCGAAGTTTGATAGACTAGGATATGCTTACCCTTTCGTGGTTTTTGGTCGAGAATTGGCTTGCGTAAGATAGGTGGGACTAAGGTTACATTTCTTGCCAAGAGCTTTGGATAAAAAAACGTCGTGATAAGGTGATGAGTTGCTTTTGGATTCATCAATCGAACAACTCCCTTTGCCTTTAACGCATCACGGAGAAGATTTTTTGGATAGGCAATTGCAGTCTTGGTAAGGATGTGTTCGTTATCAATGGTAACGACGGGAATTTTAAGCACGATAGCACCCTGACAGGTGTATGGCTCGAAATCTGTCATGACTATGCTTGGTTTAAAGTCCTGTAATAGTTTCATGGTCTTGACAAAGCTAAGGATCAACTTTGGTGATCGCTGCAGATTAAGAAAAAAGGTAGCTGCATCACTCACTTCATTGTTTCGATAGATAAAGTGAAATCCTTCCACGTTAATGAGTTGTTGTGCATAGGAGGGATGAAGATAGTTGTATGCTCTGCTTGAGGTTATAATCTTGAGTTCATGGCCTTTGCTGGATAAGTAATCAAGAATAACTTTACTTCGAGTAACGTGTCCCATCCCCTCTCCACAAATACCATACACAATCTTGGCCATCGTTCTCCTAATTATCCATAGGTGCTTATTTATCCTCTAATAGATTCTGCAGTTTTTTCTGAAGCTCTTTTTTATTTGCGCACAATAAAAGACCTATGGAATCAATAAGTGAAGCGTACTCTTTTTGGCTTAATCTGTCTCATTCTCATTTTTCCTCGATAATTTATCTTAAAGCCATCGGGTGTTTAAAAGAGACTTTAATATTTAAATGTTCTTTCTTTTGGACGTAACTAAGCATTTTTGGATATAATGTCCTGACATAAATGTGCTGATACTATCGGTTTACTCATTATAAAAACAATCCTCAACTTGTTTTCGATACGTCTGCACAATTTGTGGATACCTACTAATAATCACGAGTATGTCTCCTTTTTGATTCATGAATTTACTCTGCAGATCAAAATCTTGGAGTGAGCGAAAGTGTTTGAAGTGTTTATAGAATTGGTGAAGCATTGGTTTCATCGGATCAACATCATCAATATGTGATTCAAGCAGACAATTTCCAATGACAAGGCTATCTGAATAATTTGCTATGTTTGGCTGTCCAATAACAATATGAAATCCAAGAGACTGAAGTGACTTTTGTGTGAACCTATCAATGATCTGCTTGCCCCGACAGGCCACATAGCAGTCATGTGTTCTTGTAAAACTCTTTATCCAGGCCATCTGTTCTGCAGAAAATAACAAGGGAAATAAACGTTGCACTTGGATGAAAACTTTTTTTTCTTCACTGGTATTGAACCAGGCATTGTCAACACCTTTCATGATAAAACTCATCACTTCACGGATATTTCTGAAACTGAACACCTGGAATTTATCTTCCTTTGATACCTGCTTGGTGAGAAATGTTCTGCGATGATACCTCAGATAAAGATCAGCGGTTTTTTCGCAGATCTCTTGAATCCATTCCTTGTCGAGTTCATAGTTATTCCCTTTTTTTATCACTATACCTTGCGCAACCAATTCGCGAAGTGCCTTGAAGACTGCCTGGCGAGAAATGGTTTTGTGTTGTTTCCGTAAGAACCAATAATGGATCTGTTTCAATGACATTGGCCATTGTTCCTCAAGGGCGTTGATGATGAGACTTTTTGAGGTTTGTTCTTGTCGGTTATTCAAAAGGTGTAATACCATAACCTTAAGAAAGGGCTATGTGATTTAAACCTTTTGGTTGACAAGAGTGAACCAAAGGTATTTGTGTCATCTCCTGTATTGTTACTTACGTGTTCCTAATGATGAATGAGAGAGTATATAACAATCGAGCATATAACGATCGAATGGATGATTCGCTTACAAAACTTCAGTCGCCAGCAGAACCACCTGTTGCTAGTCTTGAAGGAACGGTAGTTACCTTAGAACGGTATCAATTACAGTACGGTGGACACTGGAACAGGGATGATTCTCACCAAAGGCCTCATCCTCTTACTCCACGAGAAAAAGGAAATCTTCTCATACAGCTTGTTGGATCCATGTGGGTAAATCCAACGCCTATTGAGGATCTTATGGAGGTTGGTGATGCAGTCTTCTATAACTTTAAGATGAGTTATATAGCCGGTCTCGATGGTCTCGCAGAAATATTAGCAAAAGAAAATGGAATGCAACCGATCTCTGATGAAAAAATTTCTCAGAGGTATCCACTATGCAAACCTTATGATGTAAAGACTGCGAGGCTCGAGAAACATTGGTTCATCGGTATAGATGAATCATCTCATCAATTTGTTGCAACATATCAAGGTCGAGTTCTCATTCATGGTTCTTATGACAATCAGCATGAGCTTGAGAGGAATATTTGTCTTATTGATGAAGTCCTTGGTACCTCGCGATCACAGAGGTTTACTCATTTTATGAGGAAATCATGGTTGTATAGTTATTCTGCTTTTGGTTTAGGACCGCTGCTTGGTATTGGAGCAACCATTGGATACGCCCATTATTCTTCTGCTCAAGGAAGTTACGATGGTCTTGTTGGGCTTCTTGTACTCCTTGCACCAATGGCCTTTACCCTACCAGTATCATCTTTTATTCGTGCGCAGTACATCCAATCTCGTATCAACAGGATTTCTGAGAACCTTCCAAATTATACATTTACCCTGTTTAAGAAGTCCCAATAAGTATTTAGAATCTTCTCGGTTTTTCTTACCTGTGAAAGGGTTACTTTTCTGAGAAATGTTATATAATTGAGAGTATTTCTATTATCTATGCCAAGGATAATGGTTACAGTTCCATGATTTAGATGTGAACGGCGCAGACATGAATGGATACTGAGAGTCAAGGTAAAAGAAGATTGAATGCTTCCTGAAGGAGATAAAGTAAAATGGAAACTATTGCTGTCTGGGAAAATTACCTGAAAGGTGAGACTCTTCTTAGAAATCGAGGGTTCACTAATAAATTAATCTATCTCTTACAATCTAAGATAGCATCTCAGGAGATTTCAGGTGCATTCTATACATTCTATACTCATGATTTGCAGCAAACGCACATTAAAGTTGGCTTGTTGATAAATGAAGATTATGATGAGAGTAACATAAAGCAAGAAATTGCAAATTTAATTAATGATAATCTCTCGCAGCAAAGCGATACCAGAAAAGATATACTTTTTTGCCCTACCAAAATAGAGAAAACAACAGGGATAATTGCTTGTTGGGCTTTTGATTTATTGAAAATTGTAAGAGACAAAAACAATCAAGATATTGCAGAAGTATATAGGAATATATTCTGGAGATTATCTAACAGTTTTGGCGTGAAAAGAGATGAGATTCTTATAAATTTTGGACAATTTAAACAGAAATATCCACGTTATTTTTTAAGCCAGTTTTTGCTCTCTTCAATACTAGAGAAGGAAATAATTGACAGTTACATCATTGAGTTCTGTAAAAAAATAAAAGATTGGATAGAAGGGAACGTTTTGGATAAGAAAGAGATTTGGTTTTTGTGTGACAGATTATTTCACCATTGTAATAATTCTAATAATAAATTTGGATTCCCACGGGGAGATGAATATGAAATTTTAGAGAAACTAATATCTAAAATACAGAATGGCTAAACAGAAACTCAAGCAAACTGAAATAGGAATGATTCCGAAAGATCGGGTGTGACATGGACAAAGTCAAAGTCTTAAACAAAGAAGTTGGTTTTTATGTTTATAATGATCAAGATTATATCTGTCTTACAGATATTGCCAAATACAAGGATCCTGAAAGAAGTGACTACATTATTCAAAACTGGCTTAGGAACAGAAACACTATAGAGTTTTTGGGTATATGGGAGAAGGTGAATAATCCTCATTTTAATCCCATCGAATTCGATGGCTTTAGAAGACAGGCAGGATTAAACAGTTTCATCTTAACGTCAAAACAATGGGTGGAGAAGACAGATGCTATTGGAATCATATCAAAACCAGGAAGATACGGAGGAACATATGCTCATAAAGATATTGCCTTTGAATTTGTATCTTGGGTATCTGTCGAATTTAAGCTATACTTAATCAAAGAATTCCAGAGATTAAAGGAAGAAGAGAACGAAAGAAAAGCATTGGGGTGGGATATAAAAAGAAATCTTGCAAAAATTAACTATAAAATCCATACTGATGCAATCAAAAGGCATTTAATTCCTCAAATAATATCAAAAAATGAAGAAAACCTGATTTACGCAACAGAAGCAGATATTCTAAATCTTGCATTGTTTGGCTTAACGGCAAAAGAGTGGAGCAACCAGAACTCAAAATTAGACGGAAATATGAGAGATTCATAACCCTTATTAACCAGGAGAAGCTAGGAATAGGTATGGAAAAAAACAAGCAGGTCGAGAAAGCAATCTTTGCTGCTGGCTGTTTCTGGGGAGTTGAAGAAGCCTTTCGTACCCTTCCGGGTGTTATAGCTACCCGTGTTGGCTATACTGGTGGCAAAACAAAGAATCCAACCTATGAAGAGGTTTGTTCTCACACAACTGACCATGCAGAGGCTGTTGAGATAACCTTTGATCAGCAGAAGATTTCCTACGAAGTATTGCTCGATACCTTCTGGCATATCCATGATCCAACAACGAAAGACAGACAAGGTCCTGATATTGGTAGTCAATACCGCTCTGCTATTTTTTTTCAGAACAATGAGCAGAAAGAAAAAGCACAAGAATTTCTAAAAAGAATTGAAACATCAGGAAGATATAAACAACCGATTGTTACGGAGATTACCAAAGCAGCTGTTTTTTATCCAGCCGAAGAGTACCACCAACAGTATTACCAGAGGCACAAGCTTACAGGCTTTATTTGTCATGCATTTGCTAAGAAGTAAAGTTTTTCTCGTGTTATACCTACATTGCTTTGTTAATGAACCCCGCCAGAAATCCCCAGCTTGCGCCTAACTGAATCTTATTCTTCGTGCGCAAGCGGTACCTTTAGGTAGGGGATGAATGGCGTTTTTATAGAAGAGTTATTCTGGATCGTTTTGTTGGCAAAGTGGTGAG
>JACPJR010000023.1 GCA_016187565.1 Candidatus Woesearchaeota archaeon | reverse complement strand
GGAAAAGATAATGGGATGTTTAAGGACGGAACAGGGAAAAAAGACGACACAAATAATGATGAGTTTATTTGGCACATGGAGATTACAAGGAATAAATCCATATAAGGAATTAAGGGATATCCTCTAGAGGTTAATACATACGGAATAACTGAAGATGAAAAGAAGATTATTGAGAAAAGCTTAAAATGAAAGATAAAGATACTGCCTTAGTCGTATTTCAAGACAAGAAAATACGAAGAATATGGCATAATAATGAATGGTTTTTCTCAGTTATAGATATAGTTCAAGCCCTAACAGACAGCAATAACCCAAGAAATTATTGGAGTATGCTCAAAAAAAGGGAATCGGAGTATGGTGTTGAGTTGTCCACATTTTGTGTACAACTGAAATTACCTTCAGCAGATGGCAAATACTATGAGACAGACTGCTCCAATACTGAGTCTATTTTTAGAATAATCCAGTCAATTCCTTCAAGAAAAATAGAATGGTGAAAATATGACTGACTGTATCTTTTGTAAGATTGGAACAGGAATAATTCCCGCAGCACGTGTTTATGAGGATAAAACAGTCATGGCTTTCTTAGACATCAATCCTGCTGCAAAAGGACACACCTTGGTTATTCCCAAGAACCACTATGAGAAACTTAGTCAAATCCCTGAAGGAGAACTATCGCTGCTCATGCATGGCGTTCAACAGGTAGCCAAACAAATGGAAAAAACACTCAAACCAGAAGGAATGAACATCCTCGTTAATGTCAGTAAGGCTGCTGGTCAGGAAGTACCGCATATCCATGTGCATGTGATTCCCAGAAAACAAGGTGATAAGGTTGATTTGGGATGGGACCATGAACAGTATGAAGCAGGAGAGATAGAGATATTCAAACAAAAACTGGTAACCAGAATGTGATGTCATGTACCACCCATCAAAGAGATAGAAATAACTATCACAAAGGGTTTCGATGGTTCTTAAATAAACAAATGTAGAAAAGTTTATATAGGTATACATTTATAGGTACTAAGTCCAGCTTAAGCTCTGAAAACGAGTTAAAGAATAAAAATAGTTAGAAAATCGTTAAAGAATGCAAAAAGAAGATGACAAGCTCAGCACTCTTGAAGAAATACGAGTTTAAGGAAGAATTTGAAGAAGTAGGGGTAAGTAGAGTAGGAAATAGAACGTCTGTTTTTGCAAATACAGGATATCCCAAGGCACATCACCGGTATAGACTTCATTTTCAGTCCTATAACCTCTCGGTGGAAGAGCCCTATTTCTGGATACTCGATTATCTGAGAAGTGAGATGGGTGTCTATGAAATTGAAAAGATTACTGATCTTTTTGCAGCCTCTGAGCACTCAGCTTTTTTTGGGAATGCCCAAC
Organism: Candidatus Woesearchaeota archaeon; assembly: GCA_016187565.1. Classification (NCBI taxonomy): domain Archaea; kingdom Nanobdellati; phylum Candidatus Woesearchaeota; species Candidatus Woesearchaeota archaeon. Next base: position 20,066 of record JACPJR010000023.1, on the reverse strand, counting down.
AACGAATAGGTCTTCAACAGGATAAAGTAAGTCAGTTTTTGGCAACCATTGGCAAGATGGTCAAAGAACTCTTCCAGCTTGTCCGTGAGCTTCGTGTTATTGATGAACGATTAGGATATTATGATGACAGTATGACGGGTAGTAAGAGCAGTGAAAGCGCTGAGATAACCCTCAAAGGAATCTGGATAGACCTTGTCGAACAAGGAAGTAAAAACCCTGCTTCCGTGTACGGTATGGCGCGCGAACTGCAGTTTGTTACCTTACCAGACCTCTTTTTTCGCTATCATCCCAAAAATGCAGCAGAGGTTGATGCCATTGTTGACAAAATTGAATTTAATCGGAAAGTACGCGAAGTGCTTAAACGTAAGCTACGATCATACATGGAATGGAAAATACATACCTACACTGAACTCAAAAACAAACGGAAGTTTACGCTCAAATATCTCCGCCAACACTATGATGTTATTCGGATGTATATGACTTGGGTGAAGCCTTATCTCCGCAATATTCGAAGACTCCAGATGGATTATGAGAGAACAAAGTCACCAGACCTTATTGCGGCCTTCGAAGGATCAATAATTGAGATTGAAATCATTGCAAAAAAATTCCCAGAGTATCAACCAGTAAAGTACCGTGAAATAAAGCACAACAAGTACTACTATGCTGCTGCCATTTTTCATTTTGATTTCCGTACCAAGCCATCAATGAATTACCAGCAAGAAGGTTATCAACGTGGTCCTATTCATGTAGGGAGATTTGATCTGGTGGTTAAGGGATACGCATGGAAGAAAAAGGATATTGACAACTACAAAACCATGAAAGAAGAAGAGGACTTTGAACTGCTTGAGAATATCGATGCATCAGTAAAGATCGCCATGGAGGGATTAGGAGATGAGCTCAAGCGGTATCTGAAAGAGGCAGGCGAGGAATCTGCGTTTGTAGGTGATACAGATAAGAATCCACCATCACAAAAAAAAACACCGGAAGGAGTCAAGAGTTTTTTAGGAAGCAATTTATTGGGTATTTTTTCCCCTCCACATCCTGCAAAAAAAGGTGATGCTGATGAGGCTGTCTTAAAAGCAGAAAAAAAAGTGGCAGAGGGGGAAGTTGAAGGGCTTTGTTTTTTTCCTTACAAGGATTACAAAAAAATCCATGGGATATTACAATGGAATTAATGAGGATGGGACATGAATCTCGATGAACTAAAAAAACTTTCACCTCAAGAAAGAGTCAATGCGCTGAAGAAATTTGAAGAGGAACGAAAAAAAGAGCTTGTCGAAGCAGAAAAGCTCATGAAAGAGTCATTAACAGAAATTCGAATGGCTGAGGTGGGTAGAACCGTTGAAGTTCCTCAGGTAGAGCCCGTTGATATCAGCAAGCTTTTTGAATCAACAACTGAGGGATTAGAAAAAAAAGTTCCTCCTTCGGAAATTCCACAAAGAATTGAACAGCAGATCCGTTATGAGGTCAAACAGAATTATGAAGCCCTGAAAGAATTGACGCAGGAAATGTCACGCGCAGGGACATTTTACAGTATGCCTGAAAGTAACCAACAGCGAGTGAGAGAGATTGAGGACAGACTCAGTCAGTTTAACATTCAAAATTATAGCCTCGACATTGCACGTCAGATTGTTGCCTCAATGGGCATTATCGAAAAAATAAAGCGATATGGAGGAATGCCCGATCAACTGCAACGATCATTTTGAGAAAGATTAAGAAAAAGAACACCTGAAAAAGAGCGTAGGAAAAAGAGGATGAGCAGAGATGCAATTTAATTCAGGATATTATCACCCTATGGATAGGGCATATGACAGTGGACTACAGCATGATGTTACTGCTGATGCACCAACCGCTCCCCTGGGAGTTATCGAAAGACCAGACCTTCCTGAATTAGATACTGAAACAAAGCAAGCCATTAGTGCTGATCTGGGAATTAAAGATGTCGGTATGAGTGTTCCACTTGGAATAGCTGCCACGAATGTTCAAGGCGTACAGGCAAAGATTTGGGCAGGTGCTGGCAATATTGAGATTGGCTTTCCAGGAGCTATTCGAGGACAGCGAAATGCACAAACCCCTGAGATGTGGGGTGCTGAGCAACGACGAGCATTACGCGAAATCGCAAAAGTCAATGAGGTTAATTTTACGACTCATTCCTCGTACAATCTTCCTGGACTAAGTGGAACAGACCAACACGGCAATTTCAGCTGGCAGCAGCGCAAAATGGCTGTTGATGAAGTCAGAAGAGCTATTGAATTTGCCGCTGATGTTCATGACGGCGGCTCGGTTGTTGTTCATACCGGTGAGTATGACAGGCCAATTTCTGAACAGCCCTGGGCAAGAGATAAAACAGGAAGGCTTCTGTTCAAACAATACTTCAAAGAGCCTGAGCAAGCAATCTTCCGTGTTATTGATGACAGGACAGGACAGTTAATGCAAACCGTTCAGAAGAATAGGAAGGTCGCAAGGCCAAAGTGGAAAGTGAGCAAAGAAGAAACACCTTATACTGATGCCAATGGGATGATAGTCAATCCTGGAGAATATATTGACTATGAAGGAAACAAGATTGTTGATCCCTATGATACGGTTCATGGAAGAGTCCCTGACTATAATGAAAATACACGGAGATTTGAAACACGCTTACTTAGCTTTGACGATTTCATTGATGAAGCAAAAAAAAGAAACGAATACAGGGAACAAAAATTAGGAAGACCCTTAACACCAGAGGAAACCACCCTACCTGAAGAAGAATTCATGCGTGCAACCTTGGAAACTCAAGAAGGACACTCCCGCGGTTGGGCATTGCAGTATGCACAAGACTTTAAGCGTGAGGGAGAGGCACTCAGGAAACTTCTTGATCTCAGAAAGTTCTATGCAAAGCTTGATGAAAGTCTTCCTGAAGAGGAGAAATGGAAGATCTTACGCAGTCATGATGGTTACCGTTATTACAGCAGTATGCTCACCCCTGAAACAAAACACCCACTACAAATCCTTGATGATGAAATCGCAAGTCTCCGTTCACGTATGGAATTTGCTCGTCAGGCGTCAGCATCACAGGAGCAACAAGCCCAGGATACTGCAGAAACAAAAGAGCATATCAAAGCTGCGATTAAGCGTGTCTGGGAAGCAGGATTTAGGGGGTATGCAGAAGGTGGTATTTATGCCATGGAGAAATCAAAGGATCCAGAAAGGCCGATTATGATTACGCTTGAAAATATTTTTCCTGAACGCTATGGAGGCCATCCTGCCGAGCTCAAAGAACTGGTAGAAGGATCGCGAAGAGAAATGGTCAAGCTGCTTACTGAAAAAAATATTAACAACCCGGATTCAACAGCCCCCGAAAGTCGCATCATTAATAATCCCTACTATCACCCACAGATAAACAAACAAGAAGCAGAAAAACTGGCGGAAAAGCACATTAAAGTAACTATTGATACTGCCCATGCAAATCTCTGGAGGAAATATTATCAGGATGACCCAGCGAAAACAAGGGAGCAGAATGATGCTGGCTTTGATAAATGGTTGGTTTCCCAATTTGAAGATTTAGCAAAGGCAGGCATGATCGGTAATGTCCATCTGGTTGATAATTATGGATATCAAGATGACCATCTTGCGCCAGGAGAAGGTAATGCTCCTGTCCGTGAGGTGGTAAAGATGCTCAAAAAATATGGTTACAAAGGTGCTTACACCGTAGAGCCAGGAGCTGATGCTTCTACCAATAACAGCGACTTTCATGGCTTAATGAAAACATGGCGTCACTTTGGCAGTCCTGTGTATGGATTATCCGGTTCTACCCGCGTAGGCGCACCACAAAATTCCTGGACAGACATCCAATATTCATACTTTGGAAGGACCTATCCTCCCTATTTCATCTTTGGGGCTTATGCACCAAGTAATGATTGGACACTCTGGACAGGAGTGCCGATGGAATGAGTCCAAGTAGAAATACCAAGAAATAAATCAGACATGCCACAAAAGATAAAAAAGACAGCGTAAGACAACTACCCATGGAAGCCCACTATCGAGAAATTAAAAGAAAGTATGATGAATTCTCCCAGTCCTTACTCAGGCAAGGTATGCTGCCATTGCGTGATACACAGATTGGATTTTGGGGAATTGCACCCTCTGATGAGGTGTTTACATTATTTACCAAAATAAAGCTTCACCACTATGGAAACTTTATTGATCTTGGCTCTGGTGATGGTCGTGTTGTGTTAATTGCCTCTTTGTTTACCAATGCAACCGGCATTGAATTCGATCCATGGTTAGTTGAGAATGCACAAAAAATTCAACAATCGCTCTCTGTTATTCCAAGCATGCGCCGAGCACGGTTTATTCAGGATGATTTTCGTAACCATCATTTGAGCGCTTATGATCTGGTGTTTATCCATCCTGACCAGCCCATGCACCGCAATGGTCTTGACAACAAATTAAATAATGAATTAGAAGGAAGGCTTGTTATCTTTGGACCACATTTTCATCCACGAGATCTTAAGAAAGAAGCAACCTATGATATCCAGGGAAGTTTGATAAGTACGTTTGTGCGGTAAATGTTTTGAGAAAATTTATATATCTATCAAATATTGTAGGCAAAGATGAGTTACAAGAACTTAACAAATTTTCGGACTATTCTTGATAGTGAAAGTTTTAACTATATCTCAGATCATAACAGAATTAAAGAGATCGAAGACATCCTCCGTTATCGTATTTCAACTCCAGACCGTAGAGAATATCACTACATAAAATTATTACAAGAATTTCTGGAAAGGCTAACTTATTTTTACAATTCAGTTGCTGCTCATAATGTTCCCAATATAAGATTGGGCTATCTTACTGTTCTTGAACAATTGGAGAAAGGTATTAGACTTTTTTCTGAACCATTATTCAAAAGGAGAAGCATTTCTCGAGGATACTCCAGGAAATTCAATAACACTTTTTTGTTTGGGTTATCTAAATTACATGATGGAATCAGAGCTGCATTTGATCCCGACATAATCTCTTCTACAAAAATAAATACAGAACAATTTGTTAGATATATCTTGGATAATGCCGAAGGATTGGGTAGAACATTTTTATTTCATAAAACAGGCAGACACAGTTTTGTAAATAAGATCGGCAGTCTTAATATGCAGGAACTGAAGGTAACTGCTCGACTTTTAATGAGACCTTCTGGAAATCAAGTTAGAACTTACCATGGCTGGAGAGATCTTGGTTTAGGGCAAACCCCAATAAGAATTTTGTCTGCGCATAGATTCCTTGGAAGAGATAGAGTGTATTTTTTATTTCGTCTTAGTGAACATGCCGCATACGACGCTCAAATAGAGATCCCTCCAGATAAAGTGGTATTCTCAGCAGCGTAAAAACTGCGTTAAAAATTACCTGATTCAGAACGTCGATAGATATCAATTAATCTCCTGAGAACTAATTCAAATTGACGCTCTTTACCTTCAGCAACTTGCTGTTCTGAACAGACAGGACCTTGATTAATGTCTCTTAAATGAACCCTAAAAAGATAAAAAACCTTTTCGCCAAGATTTGATGACCAAGAAGTGGGTAGTCTTAAATCGTCAAGTGTTCTTTGCATAGATAGTGAATCTTCTCCAACATACAAAACTCTTGTAGGAGTTTCACCAAAATACGCTATCATTACTTGTTCTCTTGGATGACTTCTTCCAACTTCAAGTAATTCTCTAGGATTTAACGTTATAAGATGACCCCCTTCTTCAACACTATATTTTCCAGCATCAGTATATCTGCAATATACCGGATCATTTAAGATATCAAATAAAGCCTTTAAATTTCCCATATTCGCATAGAAAATAGTAACCGATTATATAAATCTATGTTACTTAGTAGTAATTAAACAGTGGCTTTATTCTTTGCACCCCTCGACGAAAAAACCAAAAGATATTTAAAACAGGGAGACATCCTCTGGAGTAATGGGGAAGAAATGTATTATCTGCGATGAGCCAGCAGTCTTTAGTATCAAAGATTCTCGGGACTATTACTGTGAGGATTGTGCACAGGAAAACTTTAACGACCTTACCTTACTCCAAAAAGTAGAAGAACAGGCAAAAGTCATCAAAGACATCATCAAAGAAAAGATCAATGATGATAATGAGGATAGGGAAGAAGAGGAGGTTTAGCTGGAGAAGCACGGACTGCATAATTTGTAAAAATTTTCTGAAAGAACTATTTAATTAAACTGTACTTTAATTTTAGTGAGGTTATTCTTAAACTACAATTTAATTTTAGTAAGGTTTATATACAAGTCCCATGTTCTATAATCACTAATATGTACGTGGAAAGGTCCATTAAGGAAGTATTCGACAAAGTTAAAGAAGTCTATATGATTATTGCTGTAGTTGGCGCAAGGCAGGCTGGCAAGACTACTTTTCTTAAAGAGCAAATTAAGGGTATTAAAGCAGGATATCTCCTTTTTGATGATCCTGATATCAGGGAGCTTTTTGAGGCAGATATAAAAAAATTTGAACTGCAGTATTTAGGCCAAGATTTGGTTGTTTTTGATGAGGTCCACTATTGCAGGGAAGCTGGTCCTAAGCTCAAGTATCTGGCTGATAGCGGCCATAAGATTTGGCTTACATCGTCTTCAGGAATCATCCTGGGAAAAGATATACTCTCTTACCTTGTTGGCAGGGTTTCTGTGCTCAAGCTTTATCCTTTTTCGTTTAGCGAATTCCTGTCAGCTAAGGGCCAGAAAGCAATGAGCAATAAAGTAGAAAAAAGGCTTGTATGGGAACATCTGACTTACGGCGGATATCCAAAAGTTATTTTGGCGGAAGATAACGAATTAAAGAAGATTATTTTGAGGGATTTGCACGATACCATGCTGCTCAAAGATGTCGCCCGCACTTTTTCAATCGATGATATCAGCTCTTTAGAAAAGGCAAGCAAATATCTGTCCAATAATATTGGAGGCATTCTCTCTTACAACTCAGCTACTAACGTGCTGGGCATTTCATTTCCTACACTTAAGAAATATTTGGACGCCTTGGAGAAAAGCTATCTTGTTACCCTGATCCCTCCGTACTGTAAGAACAAGAACAAGGAGATTAGCAAACAGCCCAAGATTTATTTTATAGACACTGGAATGCGCAATGCTGTTGCAGGATCTTTTGCATCCGTGGTTGATGGCAAGCTGTTTGAGAATTATGTGTTATCAGAGTTGTTGAAAGCAGGATTTTCTCCCAAGTATTGGCGTACTAAGGCCGGTGCTGAGGTTGATTTTGTTATTGAGGCTGGAGAAAAGATTATTCCAATCGAATGCAAACTCTATGCTGATTCTGCTAAGAGGAGCTTAAATTCTTTCATAAATACCTATGGTCCTTCACATGCTTTTGTAGTTAATTATGAAGGCTTAACCTGGGGAAAAAAAACAATGGGGTGCACAGTTACCGGTTGTGGTGTCGGGAAATTAATCAGCTATTTAAACACTCTATTAGCCTAATCCCCTAGTCCTTTGTTGCACGAATCATTTAATTCGTACCACTTCGAGGTTTCGTGGAGCAACGGTTTCGATGTTGTTAAGCTTATGGATAGAGCTTGCAAGATCTAAGCATCGAGAATGCTCACCGTGATTGATGATGACTTTCTTCGGCCGTGGTGTACACTTGTACACAAAACTCATTAACTGCCTTCTTCCTGAATGACCCGTAAATCCATCAATAGTATAGAGTTCCAGGTTTACAGGAACAACATCCTGTTTCATACCCCGTTTAAAGAAAATTTCTTTTTCTCCACGCTGAATTCGCCTGCCCAAACTTCCTTCACCCTGGTAACAAACAAAAATAAGTGAATTTCTTGGGTTATCTGCAAGATGTTTAAGATACTCTACTGATGGTCCGCCCATAAGCATTCCTGATGTTGCAAGAATAACACACGGTCCTGTTTCCTCAACTACTTCTTTACGCTCTTTCCCACTGCCAACTCGCTTAAAGATGGGTGCTAAGAAAGGATTGTCGTTTCGGTGAAAGATCTGTTTTCTGACCAGATTATTCAGATATTCGGGATAGGCGGTAAGGATTGCTGTAACATCCCAAACCATGCCATCGATAAAAACAGGAATTTCCTTAAGCTTTCCTTCAGCGATAAGGCTATAAACAATAAGCATAACTTCTTGAGCTCGGCCAACACCAAGGACTGGGATAAGCACTTTACCATTGCGGTTAACGGTTTGGGTAATAATATCTGCCAGATATTGCTCACATTCTGCTTTTGTTGGTAAAATATTATCTTTACCACCATACGTGCTTTCAATAATCAATGTTTCAAGCCGAGGGAAGTGTGTTACTGCTGGTTCCAGAAGCATGGTTTTACCAAACTTTTGATCTCCAGTGTACAGCAAATTATGCAATCCATTACCAATATGCAAGTGAACCATGGCACTGCCCAAGATATGACCTGAATTATAGAGGGTAATCCTTACATCCGGAGTAATGTCAGTAACCTCTTCATAATCAACGGTAATGGTATGCTTAACCATTTCCTTAATCTCTTCGCTGGTGTAGAGCGGCTCTTTTCCTTCATTGCGCATAATCTTCACCATGTCAAGCTGGAGGAGTGCCATAACATCTCGCGTCGGTGGTGTACAGTACACCGGACCACGGTAGCCGAATTTAAAGAGATACGGAATAAGCCCACAGTGATCAACATGGGAATGACTAACAATAACTGCATCAAGTTCATTGATTTTAAATTCTGGCGCCTCAAGATAGGGATACGCATCTTTTTCAGAAGCAACATCAATGCCACAATCTAATAAAATCCGGGATTCTTGTGTTTGAAGGAAAAGACAACTTCTTCCGACTTGTCTGCCTCCACCCAAGAAGCTGAGACGAACCCATTCATGCTTTTTTTCTCGTAGCCATCCATCATAGATACGATGACCAACCTTATCAAGAAATTTCCTTCGATAGTCAGAATTTTTGTACAGCACCGCTCTGATGTTCTCAATAAGCTCAGAACGAATTGCTGGTGTTCGTTTGATAAGAGGTACCCATAATGTTTGGGCTCTTATTTCCCGTAAAATACTTCCCTGTTTCCCTATGGCAAGGCCTGGTTTTTCTGCTTCGATAATGACAATGCTTCTCTGGGAATCAAAGATAATGTTACTTATGGTAGCTTCTTGAGGAATAATGCCTCGAATAACTGCTTCTGCTTTCTCAGGGTCTAAGGTAATAGCAGGATCTGGCCGAAGCTCAACTCTTTTTTTGATCTCTTCAACAACACGCTTTATAGAACCCTCATTATTTAAGAAAAATTCCTTATCTTTCGTATACAAAACAATATTCGCAGCCTCAAAGCAAGCATCGCTTATTTTGTCTGCAGGTAAGTGTTTTAAAATCTCTTTAATAATTTCGCTCATAGAATACACCCGAGTATTTGTTTGACAATGGATATGTCACAATTGTCTCTAGTTACGTCTTTCAATATAACTCGCTATTTCTGTCGTAATAAGGCAGCAATAGTTGACTCTTCAACCCGCTGGATACCTGCAGACGAGATGGTTACTACGTCGATACCATTTCCTGAGGCAATGTCACGTTGGAGTGCAGCACTTATTGCCTTTACGGCAAGAGAAACACCCTGCTGAAGGGATAATCCCTTATCATATAGTGTTTCAAGAACACCATAAGCAAAAACACTTCCCGAGCCAGAGGTGATATAATCATCTGCATCAGTCACTGAACCATCAGCGAAAATATCATAGATTGAGCATCCAGTCTCATCTCTTCCTCCCATGACAAAATGGGATATTCCTGGAATAACTGAGAATCGACGTATGTTACTGTAAACCATCCCACCAAGAAAATTTGCAGCTTCTTTTACGGTAGCCTTCGTCCCTGTTCGTAGCTCCTTAAGCTTTAACTCTGCTTTGAGTAACTTACTGAGAAGCTGAGCATCAGAAACCGTTCCTGCCATGGTGATGGCTAAATCATCATTAACGATGTAGATTTTCTCGGTTTTTTTGTTAACAACAAGATATCCTGCAGTTGCTCGCTTATCCGCTGCAAGGACAACGCCATCTTTACATTTAATAGCAATGGTAGTAGTACCTGTTTTCATAATCTGCTGAGTTTCCATTTTACTTCATTAACCTCTTAAGAAATAACACGTAACTCCCTGAAATGGTAGGTACTATATAAATGTTTCGGTTTTTGGTTTTTGTTTTGTTCTCTATTACCGTAAATCAAAACCAAGAAACTCATCGCAAAACCATACAAGAATATGGTGATGAAAGCATAAACCACGGCATACTGCCACTCGTGAGTGGCAAAAGATAGAAAGCTTTAAATACGTGTAACGATTTCTAAGACTTAACTAGAGGAGGGTGTAAAAATGATCGCACAAAAAAGTTTTTTAAACAAACTAAAAGAATTTGGTCTTAATAGTTACGAAGCTAAGATTTGGACGGCATTACTTTCTCGTGGAGTATCAACTGCAGGAGAACTTTCTGATATCTCAAATGTTCCTCGTTCCAGAAGCTATGATGTGCTTGAGAATTTGGAAAAGAAGGGATTTATTGTCATGAAATTGGGCAAGCCTATCAAATATATTGCTGTTCCCCCAGAAGAGGTTCTTGATCGTGTGAAGAAGCGCATTAAGGAGAATGCAGAAAAACAATCGGAATACCTTGATGAAGTGAGTGATAGTCCTATTATGGCTGAATTGAATCTCTTACACAAACAGGGTGTGGACGTTGTTGAACCAACTGAGCTTACGGGAAGTTTCAAAAGTAGAAATCATCTCTACAACCAGATGGAACTCATGATTAAAGCAGCCGAAACAAGTGTTACTATTATGACAACGGCTGAAGGACTTGCGAGAAAAGCAGATGTACTCAAAACCGCGTTTGAAAAGGCGAAAAAGCGTGGCGTGAGCATTAAAATCGCTGCTCCAATTACCAAAGAGACCTTTATTGCTGCACGAGAATTATCTTCTTTCGTAGAACTACGAAATGTTCCAGAGATCAAAGCACGGTTCTGTTTGGTTGATGGCAAGGAAATCGTCTTTATGCTCCTTGATGATAAGGACGTACAACCAAACTACGATGCAGGCATCTGGGCAACAACTCCATTCTTTGCAAAAGCAATGCAAGATATGTTCAATGCAGTCTGGAAAGAAGCTGAGACAGTGAAAGCTATAAATAAGTAAACATGTTTCTTCTCCAAGCTTGATTTCCCAGTGCGCCATTAAGCTAGGCACAAAAACAACAGACTATGATTCAAAGCCTAGAAGAGATTGCACAAAGAAGAGAATTTGATAGAAAACGCTATGGGGACAAAACAGTTCTATTAGCTGAATTTCTTGTTGATATTGATGCACAGGGCTTCAGATGCACTAAACCATTTGGTTATGTTGTGGATACAGATGAGGTAGATGAGAAACGTTTACGAGAAACATTTGATAGTTTAGTTGACAAAATTCACACTTCAATCGGTGGGAGAAAAGTAGGTGCCATCTATTGCAGAAGTTCTGCTTATCAAGAATATTCAGGATCAAATGAGAGTGTTGCCGTCTTATATGATGAACGTGACCCTGAACAAAGTTGGCGTAACTTTCAAGAATCATTTATAAGGGTAAGAAAACAAGGTAATGTAAAACCAGTTCTATTGCAAAATGTAGTTGGTGACATAACCCAAAAAGAGAGGAGGGTTATCAGAAAAGTTCATGAATACGAATGGCCTGGGCTTCCTAGCGGAAAGCATCCTATAGATCTCAAAGTTGATGATCTTCCTGAATTCCAAAGGATAACTACCGAAGCAATTCGGGAAGCTTTGAGAAGAGAAAACGTTGAATTACCAGAATATGACACGAAAAATGCTGATGGTTCTTCTCTATGTCTGGAGCTTTATGTTGAAAATGGACCACATATTGATACTCTTTCTCTGAGTAGTCGATGGAAGCTTGAAAGTGGTGAGTACATACGTTCTATGCTATTCGTGATAGCTAATCCTTATATTGATGCACAAGGTTATTCACGGAATGATGAGAATAATTTTTGTGACAGAGAGGGAAGGGTTATATTAAAGAAAGGCACGGTTGTTTCTTTAGGAATCACGGAAAGAGAATATGAATATGTTATTGGACAAACAAATACCGCGTTTGTTGCAAGAAGTCGTGATTATCTAGAGCCGGAGATGGAATCTGTAAAAAGAGCATGGGGTTTGACCAGTTATCTCATGGGGAGTAATAAAGAACAAAGTCTTTGGCTTAAGTCAATGATTATAGAGTACTATGATCCGAAAACAGGAGAACTGGAAGAATCTATAAATTTAGGACATGACTTCCGGCATTCAAGTACACCACGATACAGTCAAAGGGCATATGAGGTGTTTTCGGTAAGGACAGGAAGAATTGAAGTTAGAGAAGATGCCGCATTTGTTGATACATTTCCACCACCTATAAGCGGTGAAGTCCAAAGAATTGCACGATTTTATCATGACAAATTAGGTGTTGAAGTAGAAATAGAGGGTTGTGAGAAAAAAGGGCAGTTAACTATTTTTCAGATTACCGAATCTCCCTTACCTCATGACGTGATTTCTCATCTTACTGAAGTACCCGAGGACCGAGTTTTATACAGAGAAGAATTTGGGAGGGGCGCGATAAACTATTTTGGACATGTCATTATTAAAGAAGATAATAATTATAAGAAAGTTACCGAACAATTTGACCGGGAGGGAATTCCTTATTTAGTGCTGGGATTTGATGATACCGTTACTCAAGAAAGGAATTTTTTGTATATGGCGACTGAGGGAAGTATTTGTACTGATGTCATTAAATTAACTGGAGGAAACAAAAAAGGATTTGCTATGTTTGGTCAACACCTCTGGGGTATAGCTTGTCAAACAACATTCAATGCTGCACAAAATGGTAGACAAGGAGGCATGTTCTATTCAGATATTACAACTCTGATGGAAAAATTGAGAGGTCATGTAACAGAACTGAGTGGAGTGAAAGTTATAACCGGGGTTCATGTAGAGGCTTGTAGAGAAGGAATGCAGATGTATACGTCCTCTTAAGTCTTCCACCAACACCCTGTAAAACATTTGAGAAAATGAAGTGATACCTAGAAAACAACAGAGAAAGGCGAAAATAAAAAATTAGCAATTTCTTCTAATGCAGCACCTTCAACAGTATCTAATGATAAATAACTGCTTTAGTAGACAAGAATTAAGATATTATTCTACTACTGAGATTCTTTCAGAATACCAAGAAATTTTGAAACGGGACTTCGATTTCTCTGACGAAGAGGTGTCTGAAATTATGGAAAAAGTTCTCACATTTGTAATTATGGTAAATCCCCAAACGAAAATAAGTGTAATAAAAGAAGATTCTGATGACGATAAAATTGTTGAATGTGCTCTTGAATCTGAGTCCAAGTATATTATCACCTATGATAAACATTTGTTGAATCTTAAAGAATACAAGGGGATACGAATAATTAGACCAGACGAAGCAAGGGTTATCCTATAAGAAGGGTATTTCTTCTCTCATTTTAGGCAAGCCTCTGCAATGAGCTTTGGTATATGTTTTCCTAGTCACTTACTTCCTTCGACTCAATGCAATGAGCAGAACCACGACAACAATGACTAATAGAACCGTTAGGAAGAGCATGGTAATGCTAAACCAATTCTGCTTGAACTCACCGACTGACAAGAGCGGTAGATCGCCAGAAGGCATAGAAACGGTTTGCGTTGGTGTTGTACCAACTACTTCAGGAACGCCTCCTTGGGGATTCGTATCTTCTGAAGATTGTCCAGATTCTGGCTCTTCATTATAAGTCTCTTCATCATCATTGTTTTCTGGCTCATCAGCAGATTCTTCTTCTGGTTCTTCAGTTTCTTGTTCAGTACACGTAACACTGAGTTCTACGGTTTCTGTCGCTACTTCATCATCATCTTCATAGGAGGCCCGCAGTACTAATGGGTAAGTACCAGAAGGAATAGTTTGGGGAACACGAATAGCAATAGAACGTGCATAGGTATTATCATCACCTTCTTCAAGGGTAAAGTTATCTTCGTATGCAATACCGAGGTCATCGTTGGTTACCGTAAGGACAATCTCTTCATCATTTTGACCAATGTTCACTAATTCCATCTCTAATTCTGTAGATTGGTCACACATCAGTGAGGCATCATCAAGCAGAGCTTCACTAAAGATAACTTCATGCGTTTCTTTTTCTACTTCTAAGTCAAAGGATAGATTACGTTCATGGATTATGCCATTTTCAGCTTCTCCTTCTATTTCGAGCAAGACCTCATAGCTATCATCCTCGGCATCAGTAGGAATGGCAAACTCAAGCGTCACTGGCTTTTCTTTCTCTGGAGAGAGATCAAATGCATCTGCTTCCTCCTCGAGTTCATCACCATCATCAATATCAGCGATAGTAATACGGACTTCAATATCCTCAAGATCATAGGCATCATCAGTATCTTCAAAAAGGCTTTCAAGGGTGATGTCAAATTTGACGACTGATCCTGGTTTCACATCTTTAATACGTCCACCATCTTCATCAGCACTACTTTTGTCATCATCAACAAAAACCTCAACTTCTTTAAAGTCCAGATAGGCACAGGAATCCCTAAAGGTATATCTCGGTGGTTTTGTTCCTGTAACCCCATAGGCAAGTCCGATAACATCACCTTGTCTGGCACAGTATTTTTGACCTGAAGCAGTAAATTTTCCATTCCAACAATTCCCATTACCATCATACGTGACAGGACTCTTCACATACGCTCCATCATCAATAAGATAGAAATTCCAGAATTGATTCGTAATGCTACAGGAGGTACCAGCAAGAGGATCACCATAACCATTGATACGACAAAGATCATGACCCTCTGCGTCTGGATCAGACCAGAGAAGATCAAATGATGTTCTTTCCATGACTTCAAAACCGGTTTCCTCTTCTTCTGCATCAACGCAATTCATAACTGTTGTGCCATTAGGAAAAGCGACACTATAACCTACGGGAAAACTTTTTGCAGTGGCTGTTTCTGCAGCCAGCACCAAAGAAAAAACAAACAGTAATGTAACGATCCAGGTATAACGACCTATATCAGCACGAGAATCACAACGCATGACCACCACCCTTTCTAGTTAATCCAGTTTTCTTTACAATATGCTTACTAAGATGTCAGATGTCATTACTTGAAAATATATAAACCTATCGTAATTCCCAAGTGGTAAGAAAACAGCAGAAATATTATAGGTAAATCAAAGTACTATGGTAATTATGAGGAGTATGGTCCTGGCTCAAAATTGTGTGTACGGAGCCAAGATTTAAGGGTTGGAAAATGGGTTCTTCCCATGACAAAAGCAGCAGAGGCATATCCGTTTCTTTCCATGTAATCAATAGTTTTTTCAAGTGCCAGCTCACTTCGCTGCTTCAGTTCACGTGTATCGTTCAATTCAGGTGGAAAATCTCGATTTGCAGAGTCTTGAGATGAATCTTGATCTGAAATAAAAGGATGTTTTTGTTCAATCTCGTGACGAAAATCATCAATCATAGCAAGAACGAAACCATAATCTGCCATAACGCTCTCTGGAGCAGGATAGGCTATACAGTGTTTTGCATAGAAAGCCAAACGGTCTTGGAGCATAGAAAGATTATTGTGAATCTCCGGACCAAGACTCCGCTGATACAGGTCCATGTCTTCATAGCCATAGAGAGGGAGTTTACCATGGAGAGCTAGGGCAATGACACTTCCTGGAGAGTAGCCAAGAAAGGGCCTATCAGGATGAGTGCCAACATAGATTTCTGGTCCTGCATACACTAAGGGATATGGACCGAACTGCAGGTCAAGCGTGTAGGCCTCAGGATCTTTCGAAAGTTCAATAAGTGCATCAAGATATGCCCAATCTTCGTTGATTTGTTGTATGGTCTGAGGAGTAACCTCTCCTTCCAATCCCTCAAGGGCAACGACATCAATCCTTCTATGCTGCATCAATGCTTCAACTTTCTGTGGGGTTGGTGCGTTGCGGTGATGTGTTTCTGAGAAAAGATAGAGGGTAAGATCCCCTCGCGTCCATGTTTGGTCCAGAAGTTCATTGATACTGATGCTGTCCGCTACTCCATAGAGAGAACCATCAAACAATTTTTCAGGTGCATCCCTTTGTTCACATGCTACGCTTAAGCTTAACGCAGTAGTGAGGGTAGCTGCACAGATAGCTTTTGCTGTTCGATACATCCGGGAAAAGAATCAGGAGCGCTTTAAAAACATTGCTCCTAAACGATGTAAACATCTCGTCAAAATCACCCAAATGGGTAATCTTCCTGCCTTTTCTTGAAGAGCTTCCGGAAAATCAACCACAACACATATTCAAAGTAAAATCTTCTCCTTTTGTCGAGAGGTTTCAAAGACCGAAAGGTTTATATATTAACTATGAGTTAATATATCTTAACTGGTAGTTAATATGATCGGATTAAGCGATAAGGAAATTGAAATCCTGCTACTCTTAACTAAAGATCTGTATACCGATTATAATGCAAATAACATTACCAAGAAACTTGACATAACCCCTGCAGGGGCTTTTAAAGCTATGAAAAATCTAGAGAAAAAGGGCTTAATAACTAGCAAAAAAATGGGTAAGGCCGTCTTTTATAAGATTAATCACGAAGACTATTATGCCTTTAGAGTTGTGGAAACCCTACTGATTGGTGAAGCACGGCAGAAAGCATCCCGATGGATAAGTGAGTTTCATGATCTCTATAAGCATGTTGAGATAGCACTGATTTTTGGTTCTATTATGAGAACACCCCAAAAAGCAAACGATATTGATCTCTTAGTAGTTTTAAAAGAGGATAACTATGATGCCATGCGGCAGGTTATTGAGAGGCGAAGACGACTAGTAACAAAACCAATTCATCTCATAAAGCAAACACCAACAGACCTACTTAAAAACCTTAGGACAAAAGATAAAGTCCTACAGAACGCACTACAATACGGCTATGTATTATATGGCTACGAACAACTCCTGAAGGTGATCATGGATGTCGCAAGCTTCTAACAAAGTAAAATGGTGCCTACACAAGGCAAAAGGAGAATTAGAATCTTCACTGTCCCACAGAGGATTAGTCCAAGTAAAAGAAAATAGAGACCTTGCTGAGAAGCACCTACGAAAAGCTGAACATAATCTCAAGGCTGCACTTTGCTTTCGAAAAGAAGGATTTTCAGATTGGTCTACAAGTGCTTTCTTCTATTGTATCTATCACTGTCTTCTTGGAATTGCTGCACGGTTTGGCTATGAGTCAAGAAACCAAGAATGCACTATTGCCTTGGTTGAATGGCTGATAGAGGAAAAAAAGATCAATCTTGATAAACGATTTATAGATATGTTAACAACAACAAACCCAGAAGAAGCACACATCACCAGCGTTATTCGTTTAAGGGAAAATTTTCAATACGGTGTTGCACTAGAAATGAAATAAAAATTAATGCGGGCTACCCTGTACGCTAAAGCTCAGGGTTTCCTTCGCCCGCATTAAGAGTTAAAACTACGTTTATTGCATTTCTCGTGTCGCTTTCCATTGATTTCCTTTGCTGTTATCAATGTATTTTCTTACAGCATCTGCACTTACATTTCCCACACTACGATAAAAGATACCTTTGCTCCAAAGCCTTGGGTATCTTTGAAGACTAGGTATTTTACTTCTTATGTAGTAAGAAGTACCACCTTTGATCAGAGAACAAATCTTCAGAATAGATTTCCTTAGTGGACAGGAAATGAATAGATGCACATGGTCGGGCATAACTTCAAAAGTAAAAAGTTCAATTTTATTCCGACTACACACTTGTTTTATTCCTTCCTCGCATAGAATTTTTGTCGTCTCATATTGGAATACGGGATAACGTGCTCGTGGCACAATTACCACATGATACCAATTTTGGCCTTTACTATGCGAAAGGCTTTTTAACTCACAGCTCCCGCTATTCATGTTTAACACCTCATACTGGTTGTCGTAACGATGACCGGTATGAGCTCATACTTTCTGCGCCAAATTCGCTACGCTACTTCGAGAAAAAAACACCCTTAAGAAAAAGCTTCGCTTTTTGGGCACCTGCGGTGCCTTTTGGCTCACCTCGAGCTGAAGCATCACGCTAAAGACGAGGAATCGCCAAAACAGAATTATTTAAAGAATATAAGGAATTTCAAGAACTTCTGGGCCTCTGTAAAGAGGTCATTGAAAATACAAAAGAGATTGTACATCGCTAAGCATTTCTATGCTTTTTGCTAGCCTTTATGCTTCTGATACTTTTGGTCTGTAAAAGAAATGTTCCTATCATTTCTGGACGAGAATATCCGTTGTTTTCAATAGTTTCGAGCGAAATAAACAGTATGTTTAGCTGGTTTGCCACATCTGATGCATTTCTTCCCTTGAGGCACGGAATCATGCAAGGGAATACATCGAGAAGTTACCCCTTTTGTTGTTGTTTTAATGTCCTCTTCGCAATCAACGCTACCACAGAAAAACGCTTTTGCCATTTTTTTGGTGTTCGTGCACGTAACAAAGTCATCCCAGTTTTCGGTAGCTACTATACTCTGATCAAATGCTTGTTTGGCCTTCTGATAAAGGTCTGTTTGCATAGCATCAATTAACTCGGACAATCGTGTTTTTAATTCGTTAAACGTTACGATTTCCTTTTTTCCTGTATCCCGTCTTACCACTACAACATGTTCCTGTGCAAGATCTTTAGGACCAATTTCAATACGGAAGGGAATACCTTTGAGTTCCCATTCATTAAATTTCCATCCAGGAGTAACCTCATCACGGTCATCAACCATGACTGAAAAATACTCGTCCTCAAGTTGTTCCTTGAGGAGATGTGCCTGTCTCAGAACAACTGCTTTGGTATCTTCAAAGAGGATAGGGACAATAACTGCCTTGAGAGGAGCTATCCGTGGTGGCAAGATAAGACCTTTATCATCAGCATGGGTCATGACAACCGCTCCAATAAGTCTGGTTGAAAAACCCCAGGAATTCTGCCAGGGTAGGTGTTTCTCTTCATCATGACCAATAAAGGAAATGTCAAAGGCCTTAGCAAACCCTTGACCCAAGTTATGCGATGTTCCTAATTGGAGAGCTTTACCGTCAGGCATAAATGCCTCAATGGTTGTGGTATAAAGAGCACCGGCAAATTTTTCTTTCTCAGTTTTTTGACCGAGGAGTACGGGAATAGCGAGTTGTTCCTCAGCAAGTTTACGGTACTCTTCAAGGTAGAGAAGAACTTCCTTATCACAGTCTTCTTTGGTTTCATACACACAGTGACCTTCCTGCCAAAGAAATTCTCGTGAACGTAAAAAAAGTTTACAATCTTGGACTTCCCAGCGTACGATATTACACCACTGGTTGATGCGCAAGGGCAAGTCTCTCCAGGAACGGACCCACCGTGCATAGGAATCATAGATTATGGTTTCAGAGGTTGGTCGCAATGCATATCGCTCACCACTCTCTTCATCTTTTTTCATGATCCAGGCAACCTCTGGTTCAAAACCAGCTGCATGTTGCTTCTCACGTTCGAAGAACGATTCAGGAATAAACAGGGGGAATGAGGCATTCTGTACGTCCAGCAGCTTGAGGCGCCCATTGAAATAATTCATGATATTTTGCCAAATCGCATAGCCGCGTGGACGAATGACCATACATCCTTTAATCGGAGCAAAATCCGCAAGCTCGGCCTTGAGAATAACCTGGGTATACCATTCAGGCATGTCTTCTGCTTTCTTAACGGTAATGCCTAAGTTGCTTCGCGATGTTGCAGCTTTTACTGCGGTTATTGACGATTTTGCTGGTTTTGTCAGCACTTTTTTTGCCACGTTTGCAGTTTCTGTTTTCTCTTGCTTCTGCATACCGACAAGAAGGAACAATCCTTATTTAAAGGTTTGGTATACATCGGCGCCATCAGCTTCATCCAAAAAATAGATTAACTCTTTCGCATAGCCTTTTATGATATGGGTAAAGCCAAGATTCGGCTTAACCCACAAATAGACTCGATTCGTAATCGAGTTCTATTGGAAAGAGGGATAAAAATCCTTCTCTCTAT
>JACPJR010000022.1 GCA_016187565.1 Candidatus Woesearchaeota archaeon | reverse complement strand
GATCTTGATGGTAACTCTTTGTACTTGGCCTGCCTCAGTAAACACTAAGGTTTTGTTCAGCGAACCATCAGCAAAGACATTAATTACTTGTGTACCTTCAGGCAGGACCTTGACAGGGACATACTGGTGATGGGATAAATTGCCATCAGATGCTTCTATCAGAATGGTGTAATCACCCGTATCATTGTTCGTTGGCAGCCATTGCCCAGTCTCATTAAACGGTGCACTGTAATATATGGTTAGTGTGTCATTATCAGGGTCTGAAGCGTTTGCTGATAAGCTTGCTGTTTGGCCTGCTATCGCAATAACCGGTTTCATTGGCTCGAGGTATGGCTGGTGGTTATCGCTGCCTAAGGTTGCCATGATACTGTACGGAGAGCCTGCACGCTTAACTACAATCTCTGCTCTGCCATCATCATCAATGTCAGCAATCGCTGGCGAGCTGCCGATTAAGCCACCAAAACTGTAATTGAACAACTGCGTACCATCACCGTTAATAATATGCAAGATTGACTTGTTGTTCTCAGGAATAATAATCTCATTGTCACCGTTTCCGTCGATGTCGGCTATCACCGGAGCAATATTAGGACTGTGAAAGGTTCTGCCATTCGTGTATTCACAGTCTATTCGTTGACCCTGGATGTCAATGCAAACCACGCCACCTAACTCTTCTTCGGGATCATAGCGATCGAGATTAGCTATGGCGACTGTCGTGGGGCTGTGGAAACCCAAGCCGATAATCTTCTCTAAACTACCTGTTGCACCATCAAAAGCATAAAAGGTATCTGCACAGCTCCGGTATGCACTGCAATAATAAGATGTTGTGCTCACCAGAATTTCATACCGATTATCTCTATCATAATCGTAAATAGCTGGAGCGCCTTGCAACGCTCCGTACGAATTCTGCCATTTCAGTTGTAATTCATTATTCGCAAAGTCAAAGACCTTAATCCCGTAATAGGTCGAAACAATAATCTCAAGATTATCGTCATCATCAAGGTTAGCTACCGAAACACCACCAATACTGCCACCATTGCCAATAATAATACTATCTGCTATTGCGTACGTATTACCATTATCACGGAGCACGTACAATCCTCCATCCCAATCATCTACCGTTGTGCTTAATTCATCCGTAAAAATAATCTCAGTTCTTCCGTCATAATTAAGATCTTGTGCTACTATACCTATCCCTATGCCGCCTCTAACCCAATCATTAAGACCCTGGCTGTAATGTGCCGGAACTGTATAACTCCATCGCTTTGATAGTTGGAGATTATCACCAGAAGGTTGGGCATCAATAAGAGACACCGTACCATTCGCTAGGCCAACAACTATTTCTTTTTCTGCATCACCATCAGTATTAGCAACAACTGGAGGACCATTGGCTGCATCACCAACAAATAATTCTCCGATCTTCTTCTCTCGTAGTATCTTTCCTTCTTTGTCGGTCTCAATCACAAACAACCATCCTTCAGGATGTTCAGGAGTACCATACACACTAAAGAAGACGGTCTCAAGATTACCATCACCATCTATATCTGAAACTACAGAACGAGAAAACAAATCTTCAGTCCCACCAACACGGAACAGAAAATCCAACTGCTCAACATCACGAGCATTCTGCATGTCACCTTTGAGTAAAGTAAACCCTGTTCGTCTATTATCGTGCTGGTAGGTGGGCCATTGAGGATCGTAGAAGGCATATATTTTTTTTATATATTGGGCTTCGATTGCTTTATATCGAGAATTTACATCAGGAAAATCTAGATCATAGCTATCATGCACCCAAAATACTGGCGTATCATTGAGGAATCCATAACCTATTAAAACTGCAGCATGAAGGGGTAAGAAATCTAAATAATCATGTGCCTCAAAATGTGCATAAAGTGCACCATAGGTTCTTAACGCAGATTCAATCGCTTCTTTTTTCGTTGCTATTCCAACAGATCTATAGCCTGGGAAATAAAATGATGGATCAACGGTATAGACAAATTCATGAGGGTCATTAAGTTGTGTATCACCTCGATTGAACCAATCAGAGGGGGGATTAGTGATTATATCGGCGTATGCTTCTGTATTCCAAGGGACACTTTCATGAGTTACAAATATATCTTGAGCTGGAGCATAGAAATATTTCAAGCTTAGAAACCAATGTCGGTCCATATAAACTTGTTCTAGTTCTCTTGGGTTATGCCCACGTTCCGTTCTATTGTTAAGGATATTTTGGTAAGTTGGTAAGACCTGACCGGTTTCTAAACTCAGCCAATCTGCGGTGGTACTCGAACCGTAACTTAAGCATTTGAGTGATGTCCTTAATCCCGTTGTTCCCCAATCACCTTCTTTAGGCTGGAGAATTGGATTAACGTAGTCCGTTATCCAACTGATATTATCTGCGATTTGGTGCTTGAAAGGTAACTGATCCCATCCTTCAACCAAAAATAAACTATTTTCTTCAATTGTTTGTTTTGATACAGGAACAGTTGGTGTGTCAAGGCCTGCTAAAACAGAAGAGGCACCGATGGATGCAAGAATCGTAAACAATAAAAAACGGAGGAGGAGAGTCATACTAAATCATCTCTTTTTAGATAAAAATAAAGGATTATGTTAATGATTAGTACACTAAAAAAAAACACTAAGTAATAAATTCCTAAAAGGAGGAATAAACCATACTGAGACTCCGCACCCAAAACATGAAGAATCAAGGATATTGAAGAAAGCAAAAAAATAGTTAAGGGAGGAACCATAAAAATAAAGTACTTGTATTTTTTTTGTGAAAAAGCAATTCGCGTAGTTATAACTGAAAAAAATAAATAAATTGTTGCAGGAATAAAGAAAAGAATTAAATACCATCCGCCATCTGTTATAATTCCACTAGTAAAGGTTAGATAACCAATAAAAATCAAGAACAAGAAAGCATAAATAATTAAATTAAGCTTCAAACTCAATAGCCATTTCTCCTTATTTGTTAAACTCCTTTCTTCCATTTTTAGCTACCCCTCTTTACTTCCACCTGAACAATATCATAGGCTTCAAACGGCATGTTGCAGAACCGTCGATGATCACAGAAATTAAACGTGATTGATGCAATCTGTAAAGAAACATCCTCATTCAAGACAAAGACAGAAGGCTTGCTGGCATTGCTCTGCTTCGGGTCATACAATCTCTTGGTGGACACGCCGTTAATGCGGAAGAAACAAGCCTTGGTATTCCGATCACAGTACAGCAAATCAATAACGTATTTTTCCTTATCAATGATATAGCCACGTTGAGTATCCAGGCGTGCACCAATCTTCATGCTCGTTTTATCATAAGAATCAAACTTTTTGTACATCATATTCGTGAAGTTCTGGTGCACTCTAAAGTACTCCCGGATAGAGGGGGTGTGCATCGTTTGGTTATGAATGGTTGTTGCAAAGGGAAGCTGTGAAGGATCTGGAGAAAACGGCGTTAAAATTGACGAAGTATCCAGAGCTGTCGTGAACAATA
This sequence comes from Candidatus Woesearchaeota archaeon, assembly GCA_016187565.1. Classification (NCBI taxonomy): domain Archaea; kingdom Nanobdellati; phylum Candidatus Woesearchaeota; species Candidatus Woesearchaeota archaeon. The sequence goes on along the minus strand of JACPJR010000022.1, from coordinate 32,400 downwards.
TACTATCAAGCAATACGCTTACCACAATCAACAATAACATGCTTTTTTTCATGGTAACAACCCCCAAGAGAGTGGTAAATTCAATAAAGTTTATATGTCTTTCTGAAAAATAACCGGAAATCTTTCGCAGTTTTTGTTTTTTGCAAGGAAAAACAATAGAACGAAATTAACCAAACCACTTACCTAATCCTTCTTGGCGCTCTTTTTCCTTTCCAAAAACGCTCTCGATGTGCATTTTGACCAGTTCAAGGCTTTGCTGGAGATATGCTGAAACGTGATATTTTTTTGCAAGGCTGAGGCTTGGTTCGAGATATTTCGTGACCGAACCTTCAGAAATAGTAAAAATGAGTTTTCCTTTACAACGGATACATTGTCCGAGCAGTGGAGGTCTTCGATACTTTTCATTGCAATTAACACAGCGGAATTGCTGTTGTGAGAACTTTCTCAGATTTCCTTTAATGTCTTTCAAGAAATGCTTTTCAATAACTAATCGGGCAACGTCCTGCTCTTCAACAGCGCGAATTTTCTCAGCAAGCTCCATTTGCCCTTTTAATTTCTCTTCCATACTTGGTAGTGTCTTGTAAGCAGAGCAGGTAATGCCTGCATTGATATTAGTAGTGTGGTGGGTAAACCCCCAGTTGTAGTATTGCGCAGGCGTGTGCAAACGATCTACTAATCGTTCTATCTTTATGTTCCATGCAGGTTCATAACGCATGCATGCTTCGTAAAACTCTAACGGATAACGCCAGACAACATCCACGTCAAAGACCATGTCATCTACCTCTGAAGGAACTAAACGAGAGGTCATAACGAGGGGCGCGTCTTGGGTGCTTCCTCGATGTGCAGGAAGATAATGTCTAGAAAAATTTAGCAAGACGTCCAACAATAACATACTGCACGCCTCATCTCCATCAGTATCCCTTCGTGTCGCTGCATGTACCATGGGATGAGCAAAAAGTCCTTGCGTGTCAGAGAATCCAATGATCCTATTTATGATCCCCGCAGAGGTGTGTGGTGCTAAGGTTAATACTAAATGACCTGCAAGATCCTTGTAGTTGCCAAGGCAGTAGTATGGTGGAAGTCCGTAAAGCTTCTCAAGAAGCTCGTCGACAAAAGCAGCGATGTGAAAAAAAACAATCTGGGCGCCGGCATCCTGGGAGCCTACAGACATTGGCAGGATAATGTCTTGTGGAAACAGTTCAAGAATTTGCTGGTTGTTAGTCAACGGCGCATCATAGATGTCGTGGGTATATCCCATCTCCTGAAGTCGTTGAACGCTCGTCCCTATCTCTATTGGTTTGAAATGGGTGATGGGAAGTTGCGTCATATCAAAGCGGCAGGTACCGTCTTTATTGACATAAACATCGTGCTTTGCACGCAAAATCCCCTTGAGAAGGTGCTCGGGGATGTGGTCTTTGTTCGAGGTCCCCCGAACCCCTTTAATCAAATCAGGGTAAGTCTTTGTGTCAAGTTTTTTCAAGAGTGCATCAAAATATTTTCCAATCTCTAATTTTTGCGTCGTCCATGTTGCACACTTTCCATGACGCTCACACTCTGGTTTATCAAGGAGACCGCAGGTTTTACAATGGTACTTTCGCTGTGTTGGTAGATCGCAACGTTCACACACACTCAAGATGGTTGATGATTTACAGGCAGCACAATAATAGAGGGGAAAATCTGCAGTGATGTGCCCCAATTCTAAGGCCGCCTGGAAACTTCGAAGCTTTCCTCCCTGTTCTCCAACCGGAAAGAGAATATGCGGGCTTCCTGTTAATTTTCGGAGTTTTGCTTTCTCAGGTCTTCCCATCCGTGCTCCGATAAATGTGCCCGATTTGTCTCGTTGAGGCAATCGCGAAAACTCTCCGATAAGCATCAGAAGGTCCTCGGGGGTTGACGTCGTCATTGACGTACTGACCTGTGCTTTGATCTTTGCTTGTTGTTCGGTGTCTCCCAAAGCAAAAAGGTTTGCGAGTACCGTTCCATGATCCTTATCGATGATGACAAACTCGTTATTGATAACCTGGTGGGGAAACCCTATTGATTCCAGGACACTTTTTGCTTGCTCGTGGTTTTGGGTGAGAGGAAGAATGATCTTCTGTATGTTTTGAACATCTCCCTCATAACTCGCTTTAGCTAACCACTCGATGAGGAGTAATAATTGTTGCTTAGAAATCAATCGCCAGTGATATGTATACCGTGGATGGAGGGGGATTTGCAGCTTCTTTGTTAAAATAAGTGCCGTACCGCCATCCATAAACGTCGTCGTTGGATGACGCATAAACGTGCTGAGTAGTTCTGCGTCAAGTTCAGTATAACTAGCCAGCTTTTGCGTATCTAAAGATCCAAAGAGGTTAACGGTTGCTCTTTCCAATTCTTGTGCGTACCATTCCTCACAATACCCACAAGGAATGAGGGGGTGTGCTCTGTTCAAAAAATCTCCATAATTCACGAGAAAATCTCCTAAGAACAGAATCTGTGATACTTTTTTCGCACTTTTCTTTGCCGAAATCTCGTCTTGCAAAAGAACAACTGAACCGTCATCAAGTTTGACAATAGGACCTTCAATAGTATCACAGACCGTTAATGCGCATGCCTTTCCCGGACGCTCGACCTTTAACTGAGTGCCTGTGCCGATGTATTCGTTAAGAATGTGCATGGTGGCAGGATGGATACTTACGGACGAGTAACCTGAAACGCGAGAGCGCCCATAACGCAAGCGAAATCCGCCAACATGAAGCGGATGCGCAAGAACCGGTCTTCCGGCAACAAGATCTTTGATATAGGTATAATCTGCGCTAACGCTTGTTTTTGAAGTGCTTTTTGTTTGAAGATGTGCTTTAATATTTTTTTGAAGTGCAATAAATGCCTCTAAAAAACCCCAATGATCTAATGAAAAATCCTTTCCCCACTTTCCAAGCTGCTTCCATAGTTTCGGTGCTTTTTGTGCTAAACATTCACCGATAACAAGACACGGCCCATTTCTTACCGTGTTGGTCTCGATCCTCGGAAGATCTTTGTAGTTAGAGACTTCTATTTTTTCTGAAGGGTCTCCATCGATTTGCACTGGCAAATGTTTCACCAAAAATTCAATTTCCTGCTCGCTGGGAAGATACTGCAAATTAGTTACTCGTTCATGATAATCGTAGAGTTCAGTAATCATACGCTTGACTTCTTGTTCTGTTGGATCGTAGGAAGCGTATCCCATCTTTTTCCGAACATAATCTGCGATGAGGACAGAAACTGAAGCTCCGGTTCCGCCGGCACTTCGAATAGGTCCAGAGTACTGCAAAGCGAAGTACTCTTTTCCGTCTGCACGCTGGCGGATTTTTATTTCAACAAATCCCTCTAAGGGTGATGCAACTGTCCCGAGTGTATGGTAAGCAAAACCAACACGAATGCCAACCTCCATTGCTTCTTTTTTGTCTTTAAAGGTACAGAATTTCTCATGAGCAATCTCCTCTGCAATGACTAATGAAATTCGCCAATCAAGTGCGCCATATTCTTGCTCTAGTTCTTTGATGCGTTTTGAAATACCCGATCCAATGATCTGGGGTGCCGCTGCGCTAATAAGACCTTCAACACGCTCAGCCATATCCCGCGCAAGAGGAATTTCTACTTTTGCTTCTGGATCGTATCCTTTTTTCCTTGCATGTTGAGCCTGAACAATAACCTTGTCTACCTCCTGCATAATTTGTTCAAAATATTGGTCTATTTGTTGGTCCCGTTTCATCTCATTCACCAAACTTAAGCACTTTAACCTGTCTCGTCTGTAAGTTAGTAACAATTAAACGACAGGGTTGTGGATTGATTCCTAGTTTCTCTTGGAAGGGCGTTTGGGGAATCCAACACGAACAGGCCAGCATGGTAACATTTCGGTAGATGTGCGCAGATGAACGATGGAGGTGCCCCGTAATGAAAAAATCTGGTACCGTATCAATAACAAGTGGATCGCTTTGATACGTAGGAAGGTATAATGTTGAGGTATGTGATGGTGCTAAATGTCGTCGCTGGAGAAGAAACTTCATGATGAGGTCGGTTCGATCTTGTCCTCCTTGAAGACGAATCGAGTCAACATTACTTGCGTAATAGGGGAAACTGTAGCCGTGATACATCAGTACATCAAATCCAGGAAATTCTTCACTTGCATGAATCCTAACCAATGCAGGATTTGAAACAAGATGAACATTAGGTAATGCATAAAGCTCTTCGATATATTCTCTCGGAATCTGGGGTTGAGGCTCTGCCAAGCGAACAGCGTCATGATTACCGGGGCAAAGAACGATCTCTAAAGAACTTGGAAGTTGTTTTACTAATTGAGTAAACTCGTTATACTGCGCCTTGATATCGGGAATTTCTAAATCCTTATCTTGTCCCGGATAAATGCCGACCCCTTCAACTAAATCGCCAACAATAAATAAATAACGTACTTTTCGAGCGAGGTCGCGTTGTGTCTCAGAACCGGTTTGGCCGTTAATCCACTGTATAAACTTCAGAAATTCGCTTTTTAAAAATGCTTTTGCACCGACATGGAGATCTGCAACAAATGCGGCATAAACTTCATCGGGCGCCTTTTTGAACTCCTTATCAAGAGGAACGTCGGGTAGAATAAGTGAACTCACATACACCATACTTCCATTAAACGTTCCTACAACACCGACCATCTCGTCTAAAACCAGTTCTTGAGCAAGTGCAATGATCTGCCGATTATCCTTATGGACAACCGCCTTAATCATTCCAGTTGGGTCTTCCATGGTGAGGAGGATATTGCCTCCCTGCGTCGTCTGCTTGTCATGAACAAGGCCGATAAACATGACATTTTCCTTGTCTTTTTTTTGGGTCAAACGACTTATCGACAGCGGACGTTGGAGCTCTCGTCTGACTTCCAAATATTTCTGAAGGGTGTTATAGCGCGCAGTGAAATGTGCTAAAAAATCCGGAACAGATACTTTTTTTGTTTGTTCTCCATACGTCATGCGAATGGTAACGCCTTTTTTCGCGGTTGTTTCTTCAGTCTCCTTCATTACCTTTTGCTCTGATGTGTATTTGGTTTTCAGAATGTATTCAAAAAAGCGCCGGTAGCCAATGGGGTCTTTTCCTGTTTCCTCCAATGCCCGCAAATGCTCAAATTCGATCCAATTAATATCAACAGTTCCTCCGTCAAAAAGTGACGTTGCCTCGTTTGTAACAACTAAAGGGGAACTGTCTTTTTGTGTTTGTAATGTTTGTAATTTTTGAAATCGTTCTTGGTGAGAAAATATTGCGCTGAGATTCGGAAGAAGGGATGAGCTAATTAAAAGGTTGTTATCCAAAAAAAAGTCTACTGCTTTTTTGTGTGTCTCGTGATCTGGTTCCACATGCGTCCCCTAATATCAGATTGCATCTATAGATCATAGCAAAGGACACTAATAACCGTAACTTTATGTCCTTTGCTTATTAGGAAAAGACATACAAATTATTACGAAAATTAATGTCTTTTCCTATAAAATGGTCTATGAAAGTTACGGTATAATCTGAGGAAAAATAGATTATATAGATGATACGGAATTAGATGTCGAGGGAGTGTTTTAATGCCTCTTTAATTTTAGGTATTGTTGATGGTGAGATGGCAAGACTAATCTCTCTTGTTCGCCCATATCTTCCCTTTGAGATTACTTTTGCATTGATGATGCCGAACATGTCCAATTCTGCAATAACATCAGACACTCTTCTTTGTGTTAAAGGACGTAGCCCACACAACTTGCAGAGTTCGTGATAGGTGTCGTATATATCTCCAGTAAAGATCGCTGTTGGTTTTGTTTTCCCGTAAACAGAAAGTATTGCATAAAGGGTTGCTTGAACTTGTTTTGGTTGTGTCTGAACAAGATCAAGAACTCTGTCGCGTTCTATCTTTTCTTCTGCACGGTCGATATGGGTTATCTCCACTACCTTTTCTTGGTCTCTTTCTGCAAGTTCTCCCGCTACACGCAAGAGCTCAAGCGCCCTTCTCGCATCTCCGTGCTCTCTTGCAGCATATGCAGCACACTTCTCAATAACTCCCTCACTGAGAACGCCCTCCTTAAATGCATTTTTTGATCGCTTTTTCAAAATATGTTGCAGTTGAATGGCATTATAGGGTGGAAAAACAACTTCTTCTTCACTTAACGAGCTTTTAACACGCGGATCAAGGTTGTCAACAAAGACAAGATTATTCGAAATCCCGACAAGGGTTATTTGAGCATGTTTTAATTCTGTGTTTACCCTGGTAAGATTGTATAAGATCTCGTCTCCAACTTTGCTCACGAGTTGATCTATTTCATCTAAAACAAGGATAATTGTTTGTTTTTTGTAATCGACAACACGATAGAATATGTTATATATTTCGTCGGTGGGGAGCCCCGTCGGTGGTATCTCCTTTCCAAATTCTCTTGCAAGTTGCGCAATGAGCCGGTATTCGGTGTCTGCAACGCGTTTGAGTTTGCAGTTGAGGTAAATGGCCCTTAACGGAATCTCACGCTCTTTCGCAACCTGGGTTATCTGATTTGTTGTGTATCTTACCGTTAAGGTCTTACCACACCCAGTTTTCCCATAAACAAAGACATTGGACGGCTTATCTAATTTTAAGGCAGGAGCAAGGATATTTGCAAGTGATTTGATCTCTTCATCCCTGTGGAGGATTGTTTCTGGTGTATAGGTCGCTTGAAGCACCCGTTTATCTTTAAACAACGGTTCTTTGGTTAAAACACCTTCAAAAAATTCAACTAATTTGTCCCCCATCATAGTCAGTTCCATAGGAAGCGTTACTATAAATACCTTTCCATTCGGGGCCACTACCCACCCCCCAATTTCTTATGGAGTTATTGTGTGTGGTGGGTATCGTAATTAAAAAGCAACGTTTATGTATTGTATAGGTAGTATGAGATATTATATATAGTAAATATAGTAAAATAAACTGGGTTGTTTGGTAAGAGAAGGGCGAGGTTTTTGTGTAATAATTTGTTTCTTTGTATGGGGGTTATTATTAATATATGGTATTAGTAGAATAGAATAAAACTTGATTGGTTTTACGTCTTTAATAGATCTCCCCACTAACATAAACAAAAATTTAGTTTTTTAAATGATTTTTTTGATAAAGAAGATTGTTATTGTTACTTTGAACGTACTAATTAATGATAGGGTTTTTTAAAATTAAATTATATTTATTAAATTATTACATTTCTTTTAAGCTACTAGATAAGGTTATCTATTTATAATCATAAAATAAACCTTTTATTTGAGTTACAACATCTACAAGAACCACAGTTCCATAAGAAATGGGGGTGTGTCTGTAGGTATCTTTTTTACAAACAAGCTTTTTAAAATTTACTTCCGATAACTTTATATACTACTTATTCCTCAGTTTATTAAAAAGGGAGGTAGGTAAAATGCCAGATTTGGAAATTGTTATTCTTGCAATTATTATCGGTGTGCTTGCTGCAATAGTTTACAGTTTACGTATTTTAGTGCTTCTCGAACGGAGAATCGCGCGTATAGATACGAATATTGAGCGATTGACAACGAAAATTATGGAAGAAGAAGTGAAGATTGAGGTAGAAGAGCAGAAAATTGAAAAGGCATTACATGTGCGCAAACGGAAATAAATCTTTTTTTTATTTATCTACATTTCTTCTCAACCGACAAACCAAACAAACTTATTTAAACTACCCCCCCTTTCTTTTCCTTATGACTGCACGAGATAAAATACTCGAATTTGCCCGTATTCATGGTCCGGTTTTACCGATAGAAATTGCAAAAATATTACAGACCGATACGATCATTGCAGGCGCCCACTTGTCCGAATTGGTTGCATCAAAACGAATGTTCGTGTCGCATGTTAAAGTTGGGGGAAGCCCAGTTTATTACCTTCCAGGACAGGAGTATAGACTCCAACAATACACTAAAAATCTTCATGAAAAAGAACAGCAAACATACACTTTATTGAAAGAGAAGCGGGTTCTCCGAGATCGTTCATTAGACCCTTTGACAAGGGTTACTCTTCGTGCAATGAAGGATTTTGCAAAGCCGCTTGAAGTTGATGTTGACGATAACAAGGAGTTATTTTGGAAATGGTATCTGTTAAGTACCCAAGATGCGAGCACCATCATCAACCAAGCATTAGGGAGGGGACCCTTACCGATAGAGAAGCCAACGCCTTTTGAACTTCCTCCAAAGCCTACCCAAAACCCCACCCCAAACCCCGTCCACAATACAACAAAACAACCAGTACCAATACCACAAACACTGGAAAACATAGAAAAAAAGGAAACAGAAACAAAAGAAAAAAGTCTTCCTTTACCAAACATTTTACCGGAACGGTTGGTAGAATCACCGCAACAAAAACAGCCGCCAGCATTGTCGCCGGAGTTGTCTATCCCTAAAATCCCAGAAGAACAACCACAACAACAAAAACTATCGAAAGCGCCAGCAAAACCACAAATTTCAGCAGTCAAAGAACCGTCTCCCTCAGAACAGGGAAAGAAAACTGACATAACGGACGCTTTTTCCAAACATGTCGAGCGTTTTCTTACCCGGAAAAATATAACCGTCATCGAAACACAAATTAAACGGAAGAATAATGAGGTTGATTGTGTCGTCAGCGTTCCCAGTCCCCTGGGCAGTATTCAATTTTATTGTAAAGCACGAAATAAGAAAAAGATTGATGAGGGAGATCTCCATAGTGTTTATGCACAAGGACAGCTTCGAAAACTACCTATTCTCCTCTTAAGTCCGGGACTATTAACTAAAAAAGCGCAAACTCTTTTAGAGAAGGAATTTTGTGGGATTACGTTTGTTCCCCTTTCTGGATAACAACCCCTGTCATATCGGGTAGGGAAAACAAAGGTTTAGCAATGGGCGTCCAAATCACTGAAATCCTTTCAATGAAAGAAATTTCTCTTGAAGGCCTTTCAGGAAAGGTCATTGCCGTAGACACGTATCTTTTCCTCTATCAATTTTTGACCACCATTCGTGGGAGAGATGGAAGTCCGCTGACCGATGCACAAGGAAGAGTTACTTCACACCTCACCGGGATATTTACGCGGACGTGTAGCTTACTTGAAATGGGCGTCAAGTTAGTCTATGTTTTTGATGGTAAACCTCCATTATTAAAAGAAAAAGAGCGAGAAAGGAGGAGTCAAGCAAAAGTCGATGCGTTAGTGCGTTATGAGCAAGCAGTGAAGGAGCACGATGTTGAGGCCATGAAAAAATACGCTGCCCGAACCGTACGGCTTAGCTCAGAAATGGTGTCAGAAGTCAAAGAGTTGATTCAGGCATTAGGTCTTCCGGTTGTAGAAGCACCGTCCGAAGGAGAGGCGCAGGCCGCAGAGATTGTTAAGCAAGGGGATGCGTACGCTGTTGCTTCTCAGGACGCTGATGTTTTACTTTTTGGTTGCCCACGCTTGATCCGCAATGTGTCTCTTGCAGGGAGAAGAAAAAAAAGTTCCCGACTCGATTATCAAACAATAACACCAGAGCTTATTGATCTTTATGAAAATTTACGTTTATTACAACTTACCCAAGATCAACTGATTGTACTCGGCATGCTTGTGGGCACCGATTATAATCTCGGCGGCATCAAGGGTATTGGACCAAAACACGCACTTACGTTAGTACAACAATACCGTACTGATTTTGATGCATTATTCGCTCATGTTCGCTGGGACGATACTTTTTCTTATCCGTGGAGAGGTGTTTACAATCTCTTTCGTCAAATACCAACAACAAAGAACTACACCTTGGTGTGGAAACCAATCGATGAGAAAAAAGTACTGGACATTCTTGTTCAAGAACACAATTTCAGTCAAGAGCGAGTACTCCACACCCTAGGGAAAATCACTGAGAAAACAGCAGCAAGCAAACAACGGCAGTTAGGAGAGTTTTCTTAGCCACCATCTTCTCATGGTGATATTCGTTGAGGTGCATTCTAAGCACCAAAAGAGTAAATTATTAAGGTTTAAATTTATCGTGGGTGATTGTCATGTCAAGAATACTAGATTTAATTCATCTTCAGAAGGTATATACCGAAGAAAAGATCGCCGACATGCTTGATTCAGATTTGGCAGATGAGACAAGAGCATACACTGCATTTATACAGATTCTTAGCCAAAAGATAGTGATTGTCAAAGCATTTCAGACTGCTTGGGAGCATGGATCTCTTGAAGATATAACTCGAAAATTTAGTGAGGTAAAGAGGATTAATGATCGGCTGATTACTACACTCAATGATTTAGTGGTCGAGATAGGAAGAGACAGAGAGGTTACAAAATCATTTTTCTACAAAGTCCTGAAAGACAGGCTGAAGCAGTTTAGTATACGGGAACTAACTGGTGATGCAAGGCTGCTCTATTACAAGCGCCTCCAGTATCTGGTTGCGAGAATAAATGATGATTTAAAGGCAATATCGCGGCTAATCTCAGAGCAGAACGAGTATATAAGACAAAACAGGGTATCCCAAGCAGCCAGGGAGTTAAAGATGCATGGTGAATTCTTTAGGCTGGTGTATGATGAGTCATTAAAACAAAAAGAAATACAGAGCAACATAATAATAATCCTGAGGCAGCTTAATAACATAGCTACCTTGGTTAGGCGGGAAACTATTGATGAGAGATTAAAGCGTCTGAGATTTGCGAAAGTTGCTCCGAACAGTGTTGATATGAGACGATTTGTCAGGGGTCCATACACTGAAAGGTTTCCTGATCCAGATGAGCGTGAGTCAGAACAGGTACTGAATGAAAGTGTTGCCGAGGGGGCGCTTCACATAATCGTCGCAAAGGTCGATGAGGTAGTTGTAGGGGGAATAGTCTATAGCATGTTTGCTTATGATCTCTTGGAGAAAGGCACTGCAAATAAGGCTAGCGAAAAGCCGGCAGCATCAATAATCTTCTGGACCTGTGTAGTCCAAGGATTAAGGGAACGTGGCATTAGGTTTGTCGGCAGCAGGCTTGTGGAAAAGTGTAAGAAGGACCTGGCAGCACGGGCGTCTTATTCTGGCATGCAATTGAACTGTATCTTGGCAGAAATAAATGATCCAGAGAAGATGTCAGCAGCAGAGCTTCAAGCAGAGGCAATGGAACCTCTTAAAAGAATTGATTTCTGGCAGAGGCATGGCTTTAAGAAACTCTTTAAAGGCTATGTCCAACTAACGTCAGACCCAAAGAAATTTGTCTATTATTGTACGTTATTCGCTTTTCCTGCGTCTGGTCGATGGGGGATTCAGAGGTCGGTGAGCAGAGCTGAGTTGTATTCTATCTTGGTCGGCTTGCAGATTTCCAATAATGGCTACAAGGATGAAAAATCTCTTAGAGGATATAAGCCTTGGGAAGATATGGTTGCGGCGCTGAATTCACAAGAAGAATATCCGTTTAGGCTCGCTGCGTGAAAGAAACCTTCTTGGCTTTAGTTAAGAGTTGAATTTCACTGCTTAAGCAGCGTAACGCTGGCGGTTTCAACTCCCAAGTAGCCGCTTTAATTATTTAGGGTAACTTTTATTAATCGTGTGCAACTCCGGTCAACTATGCCCACGACACAGTACAACCTTGTCGCTTACCAGAAAAGTGTCTCAGCCTACAGCGCTCAATTTCAGACAGTGAAACTTCCCGATGGGAAACAAAACATCTTTGTCCTGATTCCTTTCAATGACCCTGCAGCTTATTACTCTTTAGCTCCATTTTCTCACGCAGCCCATACCCACGGCTATGATCTTTTTGTTGTCGGGTATGAAACGATCCCCCCGGCAATTACCGCATTATTTTCATTATGGCGTACGACTCAGAGGTTGCGTCGAGGAGAAAGTTCGCCAGAGACAAAGGCCCTCCACGAATTTATGAACCTCGGCGTTGAGCTACTCGGTGAGAATTTTAAAGAGTTATTCGACGAACCCGAGCTGATACTTGAGGCAAGGAATAGTTGCTTTCTCTGTACCAATGGAAGTCACAAAGGATTATCCTTTCCCCACCATGCTGGTTGGTTTCAACCATACCGAGAAGAAGAGCTTCAGCAAACAGCGCGAGGAATCTGGAACCAAGTATTTAATCTCCAGCCAAATGAACGTGTTGGTCTTCATGGGGAGCTTATCCCTCTCGACAACATGCGAGATGCCCCTCTTGAAGATTATTTAGATAATTTTGCTCTTGTAAGGAACATGGCAAAGGCCATTGAAGGCCGGCATGCGTTTACTATAGAGTGGAAAACTTCTCGCGCATCTATGGTAGATAAACCACCAAGGATTGCAGAACTCAAAACAACGCTGGCTGGGTGTGAACTCTGCAAAGAGAGCGACGAGGAGATATTTCGTGCTTACAACCCCCTTTCTCAACAATTTACCTTATCTTCCCTTCTTCCGTCGGATGCAGTCTTTGCAATCCATGGCAGGGGTTATTACGGGAAGCATCTTTTTGGATCGGTTGTTGGTTATCCGGGTATCGGCAACAAAACAAGATGGAGCACGCCCTCTGCAATGATCTATCGTTTTGACTGGAACCCACAAACAGCCCTGGACTCTCGAGAGCCGTGCTCGCGTATTGGTTTTACTGAAACAATCCCGATTGATGAATTTATCCAAACGTGTAATGTTGACTGGCTTGCGATGAAAAAAAGAAATGATGCTATCAAAGCTGTACTCCAGCATTGTACTCGGGTGGTTGTTGAAGGAGAATCTCAAGTTATTAAAGGAAGGAAATTTCGCACGTCATTTACCGTCTATCTCGTTGGAGAGAATGGTAAGCGCTATTGGCCACGTGGATCTGACATTGTCATTCGGTCAAAGATCCATCAGGAATATTATCAACGAACAGGCATTAAGGCAGGCACTATGGCAAATCTTCCCGGAGGAGAATGTTTTGTAACACCGGCATGGATGGAAGGTACACTTCTCGGAGATTGTGTCATTTGTATAGACGAGAGCATACCTTTAAACCCGAACGACCCGTTTGTTGTTCGATTCACCAGAAAGGGATATGAAATTATCAAAGGCCCAACAGAAGTAATGAAGACATTCACCAAACAGAAACAGGATTGCTGGCAGAGGATTACCGAGATGGAGCAACATCAAAGCCTTCCTCGAGAGATCATTGAGCAATACAAACAGAACATGGAAAACGTTGGCGAGTTTGCCATTAACACAAACCCCTATGCCCAACGTTCTCGCTATCTTATTGTTAACGAAAAATTAGCTGGCATGATTCATGTTGCTTTAGGATCCGGATTTGAACCCGAACGAGCAACACTTTACCATAACGATATTGTTCTCGATGCTCAGCGACAGCAGTTGACGATTACAGCAGTTGACGAGCACGGAAAATCTTACCCACTGATGAGTAAGGGAAAGCTCCTTGTGGGAGTGTAATCTGATGAAGTCCCTCGCCAGTACCAAAACTTTTATAAATGAAACGAGATTCACCATACAAACGCATAATGCGGCGTTAATAACAAAGAACTTGTAGTTAAATGCCGCTAGCAAGTAAAAAAGTGTTCAAAGCGCTTTTTTTTAGCAAAAAAGAGTGAATAAAGGCGCTTAAATCGGAAATAGGCCTGAAAAAAAGCCTTTCAGGACATTTGGTGCAAGCCCATTCTGAAAGGAAGGCTTTATCAATAGGCTTTTTTACTCGGGAAAAACCCAGAAAGAGAAAGAGAGACCGCTCTCTCACCTAAAACCATGTCAAAAAGAAATGCTCCTCGAAGAGGAAGTTTGCAATTTTGGCCGCGCGTTCGAGCTAAACGGGCCTATCCGCGGGTGGGCACTTGGGCAACGATTCCAACGGCAAAGTTGTTGGGATTTGCCGGTTATAAGGTGGGGATGACGCATCTTTTGATCGTGGATAATAAATCAACATCAAAAACAAAGGGTCAAGAGATTTTTTGTCCGGTGACTGTTCTTGAATGTCCGCCCCTTAAAATTGCGGCATTGCGTTTTTACAAAAAAACATTGTCTGGTTCTGTGGTTGTTGCTGAGGTTCCTGTTGTCGTTGATGCTGAGCTTGGAAGAAAGATTACCGTGTCAAAAAAAGATCTTAGTCAAAAGCTTGGCGACGTTGAAAAGACCTTGCAACAGTATGACGATCTCAAGATTCTTATGTACACCCAACCAAAGCTAACGGGTTTTGGAAAAAAGAAACCTGAACTCTTTGAGGTTGGTATCGGTGGTTCGCTCCAGGAAAAGTTTGCCTATAGTAAAGGGTTCCTTGGTAAGGAAATACCCGTTACCGCAGCATTCCAAGAGGGACAATTTATCGACGTTCATGCAGTTACTCGTGGTAAGGGTTTCCAAGGCCCACGAAGGCGCTTTGGAGTTATGCTCAGGAGCCATAAATCAGAGAAAAGCAGAAGGAATCCAGGAAACGTTGGACCGTGGACACCAAAAAAGGCTTCTTGGCGAGTTGCTCACGCAGGAAAAATGGGGTATCACAATCGTGTGGATTATAACAAATGGATCATCAAAATAGGAGATCAAGCAAAGGACATCGTTCCTAAAGGCGGCTTTCTCCGCTATGGAAACGTTAAAAGTACCTATGTTTTAGTCAAAGGGTCTATTGCAGGTCCATCAAAGCGATTAATTCGTCTTACTACGGCAATAAGGGCCCCAACACCGCATCATGAAGCCCCAACCGTTGCTTATACGAGCTTAGCATCAAAACAATAAGATAATCTTGTCTGTTAACGAAACTTACGCATCATGGCACCGACAAACAACATGAAAGGAAGCAAGGAGCTTAAGCAGATGAGCATTTCCAATACTGAAGTAGGGACGGTATCCCTGCCCCAACAGTTTGAGGAAGAGCTACGACCGGACTTAATTAAGCGGGCCGTGCTTGCTGTCCAATCGAATCGACGACAGAGATATGGGGCTTATCCTGAAGCAGGAATGCAGACCTCGGCAAAACTCTCCCGTCGAAGAAGAGACTATAAGGGGTCTTATGGTCATGGTATCTCTCGTGTTCCTCGAAAAATTATGTCACATAGTGGGACCCAGTTTAACTGGGTTGGTGCATTTGCCCCTGGAACGGTTAAAGGAAGACGTGCACACCCCCCAAAAGCAGAAAAAAGCTGGGCAAAATATATTAATACAAAGGAACGAAAAAAAGCAATTCGGTCTGCACTCGCTGCAACCGTTATGCCTAACGTTGTTGCCGAACGTGGACATCACCTTCCTGAACACTACCCGTTTGTGGTAGAAGATAAGCTCGAGGATATGGCTAAGACAAAAGAAGTTGTTGCAGTACTTGCCTCATTAGGCTTTTCTCAGGAACTTGCACGTGCTTCCCAGAGAAAGGTGCGAGCAGGAAAGGGTACGATGCGAGGAAGAAAATATAGAACGAAGAAAGGTCTTCTCGTTGTCGTTGGAAAATCCTGTCCTTTGCGCAATGCAGCCAAGAACATTCCTGGACTGGATGTCGCATTAGTCCATCGCCTTAATGCAGAACTCCTCGCTCCGGGTACAGCATGTGGAAGAGTTACCCTCTACACAAAAAGTGCCATAGAAGCACTTCGAAAAGAACGTTTGTATTTATAGCAGAACGATCAACAGGATGATGACCATGGATCCCTACCAAATTGTTAAAAACCCACTGTCAACAGAAAAATCGATTCGTCTTATAGAGTCTCAAAACAAGTTAATTTTTGTAGTTGATCGTCAAGCGAAAAAACAGGAGATCAAGGAAGCAATCGAACAACTATTTCGGGTAAAGGTTCAGCACGTAAACACCGTTATTACGCCTCATGGCCAGAAGCGTGCCTATGTTACCTTTCATAAAGATACTCCTGCACGTGATGTGGCCACAAATCTCGGAATGATGTAATACCATGGGAAAAAACCTAATACAACAGCGAAGAGGAAGAGGAACTTCAGTCTATCGTGCTCCAAGTCACCGGTACAAGGGATTTATTACCCATAAGCCGTTCAGACAGGAAACTGCGAAAGGTGTTGTCACCGACCTCATTCATTGTGCAGGTCATTCTGCCCCCCTTGCAACGGTTCGATATGAGGATGGCGAGCAAGCACTCATTCCGGCAGCAGAGGGTCTTGCTGTTGGCGAAGCAGTTATGACTGGAACTGAAGCAGAGGAACGGGTAGGAAATACCATGCATCTCAAGAATATCCCTGAAGGAACGCTTATCTATAATATAGAGCTGAACCCCGGTGATGGGGGCAAGTTCGTACGATCTTCAGGAACATTTGCTCGAGTTGTAGCGAAAACAAAAGGAATGATTACCGTATTATTGCCATCAAAAAAGAGACGAGATTTCCTCCCCGACTGCAGAGCAACCATCGGAATTATTGCAGGGAGTGGTAGACCGGAAAAGCCATTTGTCAAAGCAGGGAAAAAGTATCACGCTGCAAGGGCAAAGAACAAACTTTATCCGAGAGTGGCGGGTCTTGCGATGAATGCTGTTGACCATCCTTTTGGAGGAAGTAGAACCTCTAAAAAAGGTAAGCCAACCGTTGCACCACGAAATGCTCCTCCGGGCCGTAAGGTTGGAAAGATACGCCCACGAAGAACAGGGTGGTTACGAAGATAATTTGAAGAGAAGTTGTAGTGAACTAAGGTATCAACGATGAAAAAAGAATTTACCTATCGCGGAAAAACAATCGAAGAACTTCAGGCCCTGAGTCTTAAGGAGCTCATGAACCTTTTCCCTGCACGACAAAGGAGAAGCTTATCCAAAGAGCGTCCTCTCCTTCATAAGCGATTTTTCCAGAATCTGGAGAAAAGAAAAGACAATGTCAAAACCCAATGTAGGGATATCATTATTATGCCCTCAATGATTGGAAAAACCGTTCGTGTATATAATGGAAAAAGTTTTGAGCCTGTAATCATAGTTCCAGAAATGATTGGCCACTACTTAGGCGAATTTGTCCTTACCAGAAGAAAAGTTGCCCATAATGCGCCTGGTATCGGAGCAACCCGATCGAGTGCAAGCCTGTCTGTTCGTTAAAGATACTCTTATGACAACCTACAAGTACGCGTGGAATGGAACTGCAGAATCTGTTGCAAAGTGTGTTGGGTTAGATTTGCCCATATCAACCAAAGCAGCAGTTCATCTTTGTAGTTTTTTACGTGGTAAGGATATGCAAGAGGCAAAAAAACTCCTTGAAGGGGTTATTCAAAAGACATCCGCCGTTCCCTATAAACGATACAATGATAATGTTGGCCACCGTAAGGGGATTGGTCCTGGAAGATACCCGGTAAAGGCATCAGAGATTTTCAAAAATCTCCTTCAATCGGTCGAAGCAAATGCGCAAAGTAAAGGGTTAAACACCAATCAGCTTACCATTGTGCACATCTGTGCGCATAATGCTCCTCTTCGTTGGCATTTTGGAAGATGGAGACGTCGTAGGATGAAAAGAACGCATGTTGAGATTGTTGTCCAAGAAAAACCAGAAGTAAAAGCAGCACAAAAACAAAAGAAAACAGCCGGTCAAAAAGAACCCCGCAGAGTGAAGAAAGTGAAGGTCCAGGAACCTCAACCCAAACCATCTTCAGCACCCAAAGAGGCAGAGAAAAATGATTGAGCGCAAATTAGTTTCACGGGCACTAAAAGAATTTGAGATTCATGAGTTCATCTCAAGCAGTTTGAATAAAGTGGGCCATAGCCACACTCGTGTTCAACGAACGCCTCTTGGGGAGAAAATTATTATCT
Organism: Candidatus Woesearchaeota archaeon; assembly: GCA_016187565.1. Classification (NCBI taxonomy): domain Archaea; kingdom Nanobdellati; phylum Candidatus Woesearchaeota; species Candidatus Woesearchaeota archaeon. Next base: position 14,751 of record JACPJR010000022.1, on the reverse strand, counting down.
ATGCCTCACGGCCAGGACTTATTGTTGGAAAAAAAGGGCAAAACATTCGAAAATTAACCAAAACCTTAAAGAAAAAATTTAATCTCGAGAATCCGCAATTAGAGATAAACGAAGTGGATAACCCCGATCTTGATGCACGAATTGTTGCAGAAAGAATCGCAAACGCTTTAGAAAAGTATGGCATCCAACGATTTAAGGGGGTTGGTCATAAAACCATGGAATCTGTCCTCAATGCAGGCGCTTTAGGAATTGAAATCATTATGTCTGGAAAAATTCCAAGTGCACGGGCAAAATCATGGCGATTCTACCAAGGATATCTCAAAAAATGTGGCGATCTTGCTATTAGTGGTGTTCGTCATGCACAGGCAGCTGCAAAGTTGAAGAGCGGTATTGTTGGTATAAAGGTGAGTATCATGCCGCCGAATTTAACACTTCCTGATCATATGCACATCTTGGATGAAAAAGTGGAACTTGTTGAGGAGATTTCTTCTCCGGAAACGCCGTCTGCCGAACAAGGAAAAGATAAAGCGAGTCCTGAAACGAGTTTAGAGGGAAAAGGCAATGAAAAACAAAGAGCTTAATGCATTGAGCGTTAATGATCTTCAATCACGATTACTTGACCTTAAAAAAGAGTTGCTTAGTTTCCGTACCCAACTAGCAACGGGAACAACGCCGAAAAGTCCTGGTCAGGTTAAACAAACCAAGAAAACAATAGCGCGCATTTTAACACAGCTGCGCAAGAAAGGAGGAAAAAAGAAAGAAACTGCCAATGAGTGAGATTTGTTCAACTTGCGGTTTGCCCAAGGAACTCTGTGTTTGTGAGTCCATAGCAAAGGAAAGTCAGAAGATTACCGTTAGCGTTATCAAGAAAAAATTTGGTAAGAAGTATACGGTGATCGAAGGCATCGACTCCAAGGACATTGACCTGAAAGCATTGACCAAGAAGCTCAAGAATCAATTTGCCTGTGGTGGAACAGTCAAAGACAACATTATCGAGCTTCAAGGAGAGCATGCTCAGAGGGTAAAGGATGTCCTCGTTGCAACAGGATTCCCTCCAGAGACCATCCATCGCAAATAACGCAGCAAATAACTAAAATCATGAGCAGTCGTGGATTTGAACTTTTGCGAGGAGAACTGATAGGTCGAGAACTAACCGTTGTCGATTCCCTTAATAAAGTGCTTATTGGGATGCACGGCAAAATCATTGATGAAACCAAACAAACCTTGGTCATTACAACCACTACGGGCAGAAAACAGCTGTTAAAAAATACAATCACGATCGAACTGGTTATCGAGGGAAAAAAAATCAGCGTGCAAGGAAAGCTTTTGGTCGGAAGACCAGAGGACCGCGTCAAAAAAAGGATCCCTTCCTAAACCAAGAAAAAAGTATAATAATACGACAATATCGATAATAGGTCAATAATGCAAATACAAGACGAAAATGAAACAAACAACAACTATCGGTTTGGCTGTTCAAACACCTGCAACCTCCTGTCAGGATAAACATTGTCCTTTTCACGGATCATTTAAGGTACGTGGTCGTGTCTTTGTTGGCACGGTTTTGACAAAGAAATTCCATAAGACCGTGCAGGTGGGATGGGAACGTCGAAGATATGTTCCTAAGTACGAACGTTATGAAAAAAGATATACCAAACTCGCAGCCCACGTTCCTCCTTGTCTGGATGTTGAGCAAGGATTAAAAGTTCAGATTGCTGAGACAAGACCAATAAGTAAAACAAAGAAATTTGTTGTTGTCCAGGTTATTAAAGAGTAATCAAAACATGGAGAGATTCACGAAAAATGCAAGCCGTTAAAGCAAGAATTCCAAAAGCACTCCCCCTAGGATGTTATGTCCCAACCTGTGACAATTCAGGGGCAAAGGTCATAAAATTATTTACGGTCATGGGCGCTCGAACGGTTAAAGGGAGATATCCCTCTGCAGGCGTTGGCGATCTTGTCATGGCGTCAGTTAAAAAAGGTCGTCCAGCAATGCGTAAACAAACGGTTTTAGCAGTTATCGTAAGGCAGCGAAAAGAATACCGAAGACCAGACGGAACAAGAATTAAATTTGAAGACAATGCAGCAGTTGTCTTGAAAGATGATAAGGGAAATCCAAAAGGGACTATCTTTAAGGGGCCTATCGCAAAGGAAGTCTGCGAGCGCTGGCCAGCTATCGCAAAGGTAGCAAGTATTATTGTTTAACCACGTAGATGATTATCATGAAACCATTATTTTCAACACACTGGAAAGCAAGCACGCAACGGAGAAAGCAGCGAAAATATCGAGCGCATGCACCCCTCCATATTAAAGGGAAGTTTCTTAATAGTCCCCTCTCAAAGGAACTTCGAAAGAAGTACCAGAAACGTTCGTTCCGTGTGAAAAAGGGCGACAGAGTACGCGTTACTCGTGGACAATTCAAGGGGCACACCGGGAAAATTGAACGCGTTGATGTGAAGCGCACCAAGCTTTATATCGAGAAACTCGACGTCACCAAAAAAGATGGCTCAAAAACCTTTTATCCGATACATCCTTCAAAGGTTATGATCCTTGACCTCAACCTTGATGATCAAAAGCGGAAATTAAAGTTAACTGGTGGAGAAAAAACAGAACAAACTCCTAAACGGAGCGAGCACTAACATGACAAAGCACCATCTTAAACGGATTAATGCACCAAAGACCTGGCCGATTAGTAAAAAAGAAAACACGTTTATCACACGGCCACACCCGGGAGCACACACCCTTGAAGAAGGGCTACCACTTGTTGTTGTCCTCAGAGAGATTTTACATCTCGCAAATACCCGGAAAGAAGTACGTTACATTCTTAACAATCGTTCGGTAATGGTCAATGGGAGACGTCAAAAAGACCCTGCGTTCTTAGTGGGAGTTATGGACGTCTTTGAGATCCTTGAAGTTAATGGTCATTTTCGTATGGTTTTCGGAAAAACTGGAAAATTAACCCTTGTGCCTATTTCAAAAGAGGAAGCCACAAAAGTAATTTTCCGTGTTGAAGGAAAAAAATTCCTTACCGGGGGCAAGGTTCAACTTATCCTGCGCAATGGACATACCTTTTTATTACCGGATATGAACACTCCTTTCAGGGTGGGGGACAGTGTTGTTCTCCAGCTTCCTGAACGGACTATTGTCGATCATCTTCCTTTTGCTAAGGGGGCTTTGGCGTATTTCCTTCGAGGAACGTATCGTGGCCAAACAGCAACCCTCCAGGAGATTACTCAAAAGAGCGTTACCATCAAGAAGGGAGACGAGCTCTTGCAAACCGCAAAAGCATATGCTCTTGTTGTTGGAAAAGAAACCCCTTTAGTCGCTCTTGCGTAAATACCAAAAAATAAACAATCACTATGAACCCAATGCAACAACTTCGGATCGCGAAATTAACCCTTAACATCGGGGCAGGAAAAGAACAGGCCGTGCTTACCAAGGGGTTGAAGCTACTAAAGACCATCAGCAATCATGAGCCTATGAAGACCATTACTCAGAAGAGAATCCAGGGATGGGGTCTTCGCCCAGGCTTACCTGTGGGTTGTAAAGTAACCTTGAGAAATGAAGCGGCAAAAGAACTTTTAACTCGGTTGCTTCAAGCAAAAGACCGTAAATTAGGTGAATCGAATTTTGACAATTGTGGTAATGTTTCCTTTGGTATCCCCGAATATATTGACATTCCAAAAGTTGACTATGACCCGGAGATAGGGGTTATCGGACTTCAGGCAGGTGTTACCTTAGAAAAGGCAGGGTATCGTGTGAAGAAACGAAAAAGCAAACCTGCGGCTATTGGAAAAAAACATCGCGTAACAAAGGCAGAGGCAATTGCGTTTATGAAAGAGCATTTTAAGATCAGTGTAGGTGGGGAAGAATGACGGTAAGTTACTATAAAAAGGCGTTCAAGCAGCTCAAGGCAAAGCCAGTCAAGCTGAAAAAATTCCTCAAGCACAATGAGCCGGCAAAGCGCAGCTGTGGAGTTTGCAACCGGCGTTGTACACGATGTGGACGATTTAAGGCCCATATACGAAAATACGGAGTCCACCTCTGTCGACAATGCTTTCGAGAAACCGCTTCATTATTCGGGTTTAAAAAATTTTCATAACGTATACACAACTCTAGCAATAAACGAGAACAAACTATTGGTGACAAACAATGTTAAATGATCCATTGGCAAACGCGCTCTCACTGATTATGAATGCAGAGCGGTCGGGGAAAAAAGAATGTTTAGTTAAACCAACCTCTAAGCTTATTGTTAAAGTACTTGAGGTCATGCAAAACGCTCACCTTCTCGGAGAGGCAAAGACCGTAGAAGATGGACGAGGCAATCTTTTACGAGTAAACCTTTTGGGAAAGATTAACCAGTGCGGAGCAATTAAACCTCGGTATCCTATCACTAAACAAGAATATGTTCGCTTTGAAAAACGATTTTTACCAGCAAAAGATTTTGGTATGCTTATTGTCACAACCTCTGGGGGGATTATGACTCATTATGAGGCAAAACAAAAAGGATTAGGAGGAAAGCTGCTTGCGTATGCGTATTAGTTTACCTACGCAACCTGCAGATTGTCGTCTATGACCAACCAAAGACCTACGTATGAGGAATCAGTAATTATCCCGGAGAAGGTCACGATACACCTAGCAAAGGGAGTTGTTACGGTAAAGGGCCCAAAAGGCGAAATCCGAAGAATGGTAACTAATCCAAAGATCTCTTTTGTGGTGAACAACCAAAAGTTAATCGCAACAGCCCCTCACGCGACACAGCGTGAAGTAACTCATATTAGAACGAACCTCGCCCATCTCAAAAACATGTGTAAGGGGGTGCTCCATGGCCACGTCTACAAACTGAGAATTTGCTCAGGCCATTTTCCAATGAACGTCAGTGTTCAAAAAGGACAATTTATGGTAAAAAACCTCTTTGGTGAAAAAATTCCACGGACGCTTAAAATTTCAGAAGGAGTTACCGTTAAAGTTGAGGGTACCGAGGTTATTGTTGAAGGGGTTAATAAAGAAGTGGCTAGTCAAACAGCTGCATCGATTGAACAGCTTACGCGACGAACTGGATTCGACCGAAGAATATTTCAGGATGGTATTTATATTTATCATAAAGACGGAAAGGAAATACAATGACACTAAAAACAACGCAAGATCTCCTTACCTTGCGCAAGCAATTGAAAGCAAAGAAGCCAACCTTTTTACGGCAGGATTGTCATCAGAGAAAAAAGGTTAATGTTGGCTGGAGAAAGCCTCAAGGTATGCACTCCAAGCTACGTCTTAAACTCAAAGGTCATATTAAGAATGTAACTCCTGGATATGGGTCTCCCCGACTGGTCAAGGGTTTGCATCCATCCGGACTTGCGCAAAAGACCGTTGTTACACTTGACGATATAACTTCCCTTAATCCTGAAACTGATGGGATGATTATTGCTGCAAGTGTTGGCAAGCGGAAAAAAGTAGTGCTTGTCAAAGAAGCAATGCAGCGGGGAATTACCATTCTCAATCTTCGCGATCCACAGGCCTTCCTCACCGATATAGAACAGATACAACAGAAGAAACGAGAAGCAAAAGTGGTATCTCAGAAGGAAAAAGAAACCAAACAAAAAGAACAAGAGAGACTGGCAAAGGAAAAAGAGAAGAAAAGCATTGAGGAAGCAGTTAAGACCGATGATGAAAAAAAAGAAGCCATGAAGAAAGAAATGGATAAAGTCCTGACGAAAAAAGACGCAGAAGGATAACCATGGATCTGACAACACAAAAAGCACTTGCTGCAAAAATCTTGAAAGTTTCGCCAAAACGCGTTCGATTTGATACCGCTCGCTTGGATGAAATCAAAGAAGCCATTACAAAGCATGATCTCAAGCTGCTCATGAGTAACAACGCTATTATTGCGCTTCCTATTCGTGGAACCTCCCGTGTTCGTGCAAGAAAGCGTCAAATGCAAGAAAAGAAAGGAAGGCGGCGAGGACACGGAAAGAGAAAAGGAACTTTCAATGCACGATTACCAAGAAAGCTTGTGTGGATGGCCCACATCAGACTTCAGCGTGCACTCTTAAAGACCTTGCGGGATGGCAATCGCATTACCCATGAAGCCTATCACGATCTCTATCAGAAAGCAAAAGGTGGCTTCTTTAGAAGCCAGCGTCACTTAAAACTATACTTGGAAGAGCACAAGCTTGTTGCTCCTAAGAACAATGAAAGAAAGTAAACCACACCCAGTACCTCTTCGGAGGAAAAAAGTAACCAATTATCGAAAACGGAGAAAGTTGCTCGTTTCAAGAACCGTAAGGCTTGTCGTTCGAAAATCGTTAAAGCATATCGGCGTGCAGGCAGTATCGTATTACCCTACTGGCGACAAGGTTCTCTTGAGTGCTTACTCTCGTGAACTTTCCTCCTACGGATGGAATTTAGGCACAGGTAACATTCCTGCTGCTTATTTGACAGGATTACTTTTTGGTACAAAAGCAAAAACAATGAACCTTGATAAAGCTATCCTTGATATTGGTCTTATTCCCTCAACCAAAGGCTCGAGGATATATGCCTTGGTAAAGGGTGCTTTGGATGCTGGATTTCAGATTCCCTGTGCACCAGATATGCTTCCTACGCAAGAGCGTTTAGCAGGAGCACACATTGTTGCCTATGCACAATCTTTCAAAGAGGGAAAACATCAATTTTCACAGCGAATGCCCGTAGCAATGTCTACGCTTTTCACTGACGTAAAGCAGCGTATCCTTCAAGGGGTTCAAACCTCTACAAAGTCAAAGGCTGACGTTAAAAATAAATGAAAATAGTGATTCAGGAAATGAAAGAGAAGTCGAAGAAAAATGGCAAGACCCGATACCCGAAAGGAACGAAAAAATAAACCAGAGAAAGCAACGCAAGAGGAACCGCTCAAAGAGGCTGATGAAGAAGAGAGCATTGTCTTAGATAAGGAAGCGGTAGTAGAAGAAATCGTTCCAGAAGTTCCTCTTGAAGTAGAACCGGGAGAGAGCGTCCCTGAAGAGAAACAAAAGTTGAGTATTGAATCATGGAAACCAAAAACAACACTTGGGAAAAGGGTAAAGGAACGAGAGATTACGGACATCGACCAAATTCTCGATCATGGACAAAAAATCCTTGAAGCTGAAATTAGCGATGCTCTTTTGCCGGACCTTGAAACTGAGCTCCTCTTAGTTGGTCAGTCAAAAGGAAAGTTCGGTGGTGGTCAGCGAAGAGTCTTTAAGCAGACGCAAAAGAAAACACAAGAAGGAAACAAGCCTCACTTTGCAACTATTGCCATTGTTGGCGACCGCAACGGACACTATGGTATGGGATATGGGAAATCAAAAGAAACCGTGCCGACACGTGAAAAAGCCATCCGAAAGGCAAAGCTGAATGTTATTAAAATTAGACGAGGTTGTGGTTCTTGGGAATGCGACTGTAAAACTCCCCATTCAATCCCATTCAAGGTTCATGGAAAATGTGGATCCTGTTCTATCATGCTTATACCTGCTCCAAAAGGAACGGGCTTATGTATTGAGGAAGAATGTGGGAAGATTTTGTCTCTTGCGGGCATTAAAGATATCTGGTCAAAGACTGAAGGGACTACGACGACAAAGACCAACCTTATGAAGGCGTGCGACAATGCCTTGCGTCAACTTATGCGAACGAAAATCCCTGAGAGGTATGCCCAGAATTATTGTGTTGTTGAAGGAAAAGTTCCTAAGCAAACAGATAAACTCACTGAAACTAAGGAAGTTGCCGTTACTATCACCGAAGGCGAGTAAGGAGTAAGTAAGGAGTAAAAATGGATTCAATCACACAAAAGAAATCAGAGCAGAAATTGAGCAAGCCGAGTGCCGGAAAAGCTTCTTCAGTTGAAGGAAGGGTAGCGGTTATTCGTATTCGATCACTGATGGGAGCGCAACAAGTGGTAAAAGATACGATTGCTATGTTGCATCTCCATCGAAGCCATTACTGCTCAGTATATCCAAAGACTAAAGCAATCGTAGGTATGATTAATCGCGTTAAAGATTATGTTACCTATGGAGAGATTACTGAAGAGACCTTTCAGCTGTTAAAAGAAAAAAGAAGCGAAGTAGATCCTCGGGATAAGAACGCCATAAAGCCTTTTTTTCGGCTTCATCCACCACGGGGCGGATTTGAACGTAAAGGCATTAAGACCCCATTTACTTTAGGTGGCGCGCTTGGCTATCGCCGAGAAAAAATCAACGACTTGATTAGAGCGATGGTTTAATTAATAATTTAATAAGAGAAAGCTCAGTTGCAAGAGAAAGCTCAGTTGCTATCACTTGTTTAACGCAAAGGATGATACTCATGACGGTTAATAAACGAAAAAAGAATGTACGAATGCGCGGAAGCAAAACCCATGGATGGGGCGCAATGAAAAAACACCGTGGTGCAGGTAACCGTGGTGGTCGAGGTAATGCAGGTTCTGGTAAACGAGGAGATGCACGGAAGCAGCATTTTGTTACTGAAACAGAGCCGTATTTTGGAAAACATGGATTTACGTCATTGAAGAAATCACAACGATCTATTACCCTCTTTGATCTAGAACAAAAACTTCCTTCGCTGCTTGCTAAGGGTGTTATCGGAGAAAAAAACGGTACGTATGTACTTAATCTTCACGACCATGGATACGATAAGCTCTTAGGTAAGGGCGCTGTTGTGAGACAATGGAACATCACCGTCAAAGCAGCATCACAACCAATAATCGAAAAAATTAAAAAGGCCGGTGGTACCGTAGTCCTTTTATCGAAGAAATCAGAAGAGGAAAAAAAGCATGTCCCTGTGGAAAAGCGTTCTGATGAATCTGCCTGAAGTAGCAGGCCCAACCCAGAGGCGTCTTTCTTTTAAAGAGAAACTCAAGTGGACTGGTCTTGTTCTTATCCTATTTTTCGTCCTAGGCCTTATCCCTCTCTTTGGACTTGGTGCAAACGCCTTACAGCAGTTTGAATATCTATCCATCATATTAGGAGCAGAGTTTGGATCATTAATTTCCTTGGGTATTGGTCCTATTGTTACTGCGTCTATTGTTCTTCAGCTGTTGAATGGTTCAGGAATCGTCAAGTTTGATTTGACAACACATGAAGGAAAACGGAATTTTCAGGGAATTCAAAAACTATTAGCGATATTTTTCATCATCTTTGAAGCATTCATCTATGTCATGCTTGGTGGATTAGCACCACCGTCAACGGTTGGAAGTTCAGTTTATTTACAACTTCAGTTGGTCCTTATTTTCCAGTTATTTTTAGGAGGCATGCTCATTCTCTTTATGGATGAGGTAATCAGCAAGTGGGGATTCGGATCAGGCATTTCCTTGTTTATTGCAGCGGGAGTTTCAAAACAGATCATGGTTAGAAGCTTTTCTTTTTTACCGAGCCCTACAAACCCAGGTGTTGCAACAGGAGCAATTCCTTCATTTTTCCAGTTTATTGCATCTGGTGATCCTATCAGTGCTACCTTAGCTATTGCAGCAGTCGTTGCAACTATTCTCGTCTTTGTCATAGCGGTTTATGCACAGGCCATGAAAATTGAGATTCCCCTGAGTTTTGGCCGTATCCGTGGTCATGGCATTCGATGGCCGCTTAATTTTATCTACACCAGCAATATTCCGGTTATTTTGATTGCTGCTCTTCTTGCAAATATCCAACTCTGGGCGCGGTTGCTGCAGAACTGGGGGTATCCTCTTCTTGGAACGTATGCAGGAAATAATCCTGCAAGTGGATTGGTTACCTGGATCTTCCCGCCAAATCTTGTGCAGCGTGTGATTACCGGGAGTTTAAACTTTGGTGACTTAAGTCATGCATTTGTCTATCTGTTGATTATGATTGCAGGAGCTGTCCTCTTTAGTTGGTTCTGGGTTCAAACCGCGGGTATGGATGCTCGTTCACAGGCCAAGAATATTATGGCATCTGGCCTACAAATTCCGGGATTTAGAAATGATCAAAGAGTACTCGAAAAAATTTTAGAGAGGTACATTGGTCCATTAACCGTTATGGGTGCTATAGCCGTCGGTATACTTGCAGGACTTGCGGATATTTCAGGTGCATTGAGTAACGGTACGGGAATTCTCCTCACGGTCATGATTGTCTATCGTCTTTACGAAGAAATTGCGCAGCAACATATGATGGATATGTATCCTGCATTACGAAAATTTATGGCATAGAGCTGTAGATTGGAGAAACATAAAGCTATGAGCTTCCTTGATCCCCTCTTTCGTCCTCTATTGAATCTTCCTCCAGCTGTTGCTCTCATTCTTATTTCCTTTATCATTGCCATGGTTATCTCTATCGCCTATAAATTCATGACCGATCAGAAAGTCATGAAGGAATTAAAAGATGATATTAAGGCATTACAGCAGCAGATGAAGGATTTGAAGCAACATCCACAGAAGATGATGAATCTCCAGAAAAAAATGATGGAGAAAAATCTACAATACATGACAAAGTCATTGAAACCGACATTAATTACCTTTATCCCCATTATCATTATTTTTGGCTGGCTTAATGCCCATTATGCCTACGAGCCATTACAACCAGGAAAACAATTTACAACACAGGTTGAAGCCAATGCTGGTTATGGAGGATCTATCACCCTCGAGGTTCCCCAAGGTTTATCAATTGTTGGCAACGAAACACAGGATCTGAGCAACGGTACTGCATGGTGGTATGTTTCTGCAGAAACTGCGGGTAAATATACCCTGACGTACCTTTATCAAGGACGGCAGTTTAAGAAAGAAATTCTGGTGAGCGCAGAACCCGAATATCTTGAGCCTACGGAAATGGTCAAGGATCCAGCATTAAAGGCTATTCGTGTTAACCATGAAAAACTGAAACCGTTTGGCGGGTTCAACATCTTTGGGTGGTATCCCGGCTGGTTAGGAACCTATATTATTTTTTCTCTTATCTTTAGCATGGCCCTTCGAAAAATGATGAATCTTCATTAACTCTGCTTATGGCTCGGTAAATGATTCCATCGTCATTTACCGAACTTCATAATCTTTATAAACCGACCATCTCTTCTTTTATATGAACTATCTCTGAGGTGAGTATAATGCCAACCGTTAAAGTATTTAGCACTGAGGCCTGTCCTTGGTGCCACAAAGCTAAGGAATTTTTACAACAGAATAAGATTACGTTTACCGACTATAATGTCGCTGAAGATGAAGAAGCAAGAAATGAAATGATCGAAAAATCAGGTCAGCTTGGCGTTCCGGTTATTCTTGTTGATGATACTGTTGTCGTCGGATTCAACAAGCTAAAATTATCTCAGTTGCTTGGCATTCGTTGATGATACATAATAGCACCGAGTGCAATTTGTCGAAGGACAACGAAAATAGCTGCTAGATGGTAGAGCAGGAGTGGAGCTGATTCTATGAGCAAATACGGCAAAATAAAAACAACAACCAATACATTACTCAATTCAAGACAATAAAACAGCAAAGATTTGTTCGAAAAAGAGAGTATGGTAAAGAAAGGTAATAACCACAGCAAGTATTGGGGAGAAAATACTTTATTGAAAAAAAGGAAAAGAAGGGTAATGAAAAAACATGATTTCAGCACTGTTTCTGTACGGAATTTCCACACCACAAAAAAGTATGCAACAATAAACCCTGCTGCCGTAACCATGAATACTACTTCTGGATGAAGCTCAGGAAAATAGGTTAAAACAACCCCCCAAAATGAGTCTGGATTAGGCACTTTTGCTTGATAGAACAAAACAAAGGCTAACCATCCCTTGAAATTCTTAAGTATAAAAAAGAGATTTATCATCAAAAATGTTCCAATAAAGGTTCCCAGCATCAACCCTATTCGTTTCCAATCGCGGTGCACATAGCGGTGAAGAAGAAAGGGAAGGAGATAGAGTACAGGATACAATTTACTCGAGAATCCCAATGACAGAAAGAACGCAGCAAGTACATAACGTTCCTTCTTGAAGAAATAGAATGCAAGGACGGTGAACAATAACACGATCATATCCCAATTATACAGAGAAAAGAGAAACAGGGAGGGAGCAATTGCCCAGAAGAGTACGACTTGTTTCGATGAGCCCTTCTCAGATAAATTCACCAGCTTCAGAAGAAAAAAAGTCGTGAGCAATGCGAAAATCATTAAGAAGAGTTCTGAAAGCAAAAAATAGCCCAGGCGAGTTCTTCCTAAAAATGCCATGAGTTCGGTAAATAGCGCAGTGATGATCGGATAAGGGTGTTGGACATCATTACTCAGATAAGCAATGCCGTCTTTCAGTGCAATACTAGAATAAAAACCGACATCACTATATCCTACGAACCACGGTACAATGTTTAAGAAACCTAACAACTTGATAACGAAGCAGAACAGCAAACTGATCATGACAACAAGAAATACGATGTTCTGCGTTACCTTGAGCTTCATCAGATGAAGGGGATAACAAAAGCTTAAATACTTTTCTCCTCTTAAAAACGATAGCTTTATAAGTAAGTGGAACCCCGTGAAGAGATTTATTCAAGTGAATAAAGGGATGATAAGAACGAAATAAGGGGTTGATACTATGATTTGGTTTGTCTTTTTAGTCAGCATTGTTTCTCTGCTTATGGCAGCATATCTCACGTGGTATGTGCTCAAGCAAGATGATGGCACTCCTGAGATGAGGAAGATATCTGATGCCATCAGGCAGGGGGCAAACGCCTTTATGAAACGACAGTACACCACCATCGGTATTCTCACCGTGGTTGTTGCCGTAATTATCTTTGGTGTTTATGCCTTTCTTGGGCATTTTAGCTATGCGTGGCACACTGCACTTGCCTTTATCCTTGGTGCATTATGTTCTACTATTGCTGGTTTTGTCGGCATGTATGTTTCGGTAAGAGCAAACATCCGTGTTGCGAGTGCTGCACGAACAAGCTTGGATAAGGCACTTAAAATTGCAATGCGTGGCGGAGCGGTTTCAGGACTCCTTGTTGTAGCCATGAGCCTTATCGGCGTAGCCGGAATCTTTTATGGCTATGGAGGCGGAAGTAATCCTACAGAAACCCCCTTACTCATTGTTGGCTTTGGTTTTGGTGCAAGTTTTGTCGCTCTCTTTGCCCAACTTGGTGGAGGGATTTACACGAAAGCAGCCGATGTTGGAGCTGATTTAGTTGGAAAGGTTGAAGCAGGAATTCCCGAAGATGATCCAAGAAATCCTGCGGTTATCGCAGACCTTGTCGGAGATAATGTTGGGGATTGTGCAGGGAGAGGAGCTGACCTTTTTGAGTCAACTGCAGCTGAAAATATCGGTGCGATGATCTTGGGCATTGTCCTTTTCCCTATTTTTGGACTTCCTGGAATCATTTTTCCGTTGGTCGCAAGAAGTTTTGGACTGATCGCTTCGACGATTGGGATTATGACGGTTTCGAACAAAAACGATGAAGATCCCATGAAATCCCTGAACAGAGGGTTCTATATTACGACGATATTGAGCGCTATTGGCTTTGGCATTGCCTCTTATCTTATGATGCCTGATTACTGGATAGCATTTACTGGCATTGGTTTGATTGGTATTGTCACGAGCCTATTATTCGTGTATATTACCCAGTATTACACCGAGTATAAGTACCGGCCAGTGAAAGAAATTGCTCAGGCTTCAGTAACGGGTTCCGCAACGAATATCATTTCTGGTTTTTCTGTTGGTCTTGAAAGTACGGGCCTTCCGGTGCTTGTCATCAGTGGAGCATTGCTTGGTTCTTATTTCATAGGACAAGGGACTGGCTTACCGAATGGAGGTCTTTTCGGGACAGCAGTTGCAACCATGGGTATGCTTGCCACAGCAGCATATATCCTTGCCATGGATAACTTTGGTCCAATTACCGATAATGCAGGAGGCATTGTTGAGATGAGTAAACAGCGCGAAGATGTCAGAAAAATAACTGATCGGCTTGATGCTGTTGGTAACACAACCAAAGCATTGACCAAAGGTTATGCGGTAGGTTCAGCCGCGCTTGCTGCGTTTTTACTCTTTTCAGCATACCTCACCGATGCACATCTGGTGAGTATTGATTTGGCCAAGCCAGTTGTCTTCGTTGGTGGATTGATTGGCGCAGCGCTTATCTTCATGTTTGCCAGCCTTGCAATACGGGCTGTAGGAAAAGCCGCGTATTATATCATCAATGAAGTCAGGAGACAGTTTAAAGAAAACAAAGATATCATGAAAGGTAAAGCAGACCCGGATTATGGAAGATGTGTTGACATTGCTACCAAAGGAGCGTTAACCGAGATGGTACTCCCGGGTCTTGTTGCGATTATTGTACCCATTGCTGTTGGACTTTTCCTTGGGCCTGAGGCAGCAGGAGCAATGTTAATGGTCGGTACAATAACCGGAGTAATTATGGCACTGCTTCTCAATAATGGTGGGGGGGCGTGGGATAATGCAAAGAAATACATTGAATCCGGTGCCTATGGTGGTAAGAACTCAGAGCCCCACAAGGCAAGCGTTGTTGGCGACACGGTTGGAGATCCGTTTAAGGATACTGCAGGTCCAAGCTTGCATGTTTTGATAAAACTTCTTGCAACCTTGACGTTGGTGCTGGTCCCCTTGTTCGTCTAGCAACACCGCGCAGATTTTCAAAGTTCCTTTACTTTCTTTAATTTTTTCTTTGCTTTGTCAAATAGGCTTGCAACCACCACCGGTCATAGACACGGTGGCATGCTCGCTTCGCTCGGGTTGCTCGCCTATCCTACAAAATTTGTTAGTCTCACCTGACTCCTTCCTCTCCCCTTTTCACCATACTTCTGTTTCTTG
>JACPJR010000021.1 GCA_016187565.1 Candidatus Woesearchaeota archaeon | reverse complement strand
CAAGAAACAGAAGTATGGTGAAAAGGGGAGAGGAAGGAGTCAGGTGAGACTAACAAATTTTGTAGGATAGGCGAGCAACCCGAGCGAAGCGAGCATGCCACCGTGTCTATGACCGGTGGTGGTTGCAAGCCTATTTGACAATTGATTCTTGAAAAAATGCCTCATTTAAAGAAAAGAGAATAAGCTCTAGCAAATAACTGATTTTTAGATAGCAGCGACTTTATGCCTAAAGTTTATGATTTCATAACGTTTAAATAGGAGATCCACTCTCAAGACTCTATGAAGCGTCTTCCTCCTTTTAAGACTACTAAAGAAATTTCGGTATCCAAGCGCATCATTGATCAAGTGCTTGGTCAAGATGAGGCAGTTGCCGTCATTACAAAAGCTGCATCGCAACGACGACATGTTTTGTTAATTGGAGAGCCAGGTACAGGAAAATCTCTCCTTGGCTTAGGTCTTGCAGAACTCTTGCCAAAGGAAAAACTTGTCGATATTATTGCTTATCCTAATGTTAATGATGAAAATCAACCATTAATTAAGACCGTGCCTGCAGGTAAGGGAAGAGATCTGATAATGAAAGCACGGATGGAGACCATGGGATTGTTCAGAACCCAGAACATGATCATGCTTGTCCTTGCCATTCTTGCCATGCTCGCACCATGGTGGATACGTTCACAGTATGCTGCAAAAGAGGGAAGCACTGCAGCCTCTATCATGTTTACTGCATTTTTTCTTGGTGGCATGGTCTTTGTCGCAGCGGTTGTTATGTTTGTTAATCTTGGAAAGCGCATGAATGGAAAAATTAAGTTACCCAAAGTGATCGTGGACAACTACCGGAGAAAACAAGCGCTTTTTATGGATGCAACAGGTGCCCATGCAGGTGCTCTGCTCGGCGATATCCTTCATGACCCGTTCCAAAGTGGTGGTCTAGGAACGCCTGCTCATGAACGAGTAGTAGCGGGCATGATCCACAAAGCCCACATGGGGGTTCTTTTTGTTGATGAGATTGCAACCTTGCAGCCTCACACGCAACAGGAGTTATTGACGGCACTTCAAGAAGGAAAGTATTCGATTACTGGCCAGAGTGAACGCTCTGCAGGAGCCATGGTGAGAACAGATCCTGTGCCATGTTCCTTCATTATGGTAGCTGCGGGTAATTTTGAAACTATTAAGAACATGCATCCTGCATTACGATCACGTATCCGTGGTTATGGGTATGAAGTGTACATGAATGAAACCATGGAAGATACACCAGAAAACTGTGATAAAATTGCGATTTTTGTTGCTCAAGAAATTAAAAAAGATAAAAAAATTCCTGACTTTAGTAAAGCAGCGGTAGATACCATTATTGAAGAGGCTCGGAGACGGGCGAATAGAAAAGGTCATCTGACGCTTCGTCTTCGTGAACTAGGAGGATTGGTCAGAGCTGCAGGCGACCTTGCAAAAGATGAGGGTGCAAAGATTGTTGAGCCGATCCATATCCGTGGTGCACGTAAACTTGCCCGAACCTTAGAACAACAACTTGCTGACAAAGTCATTGAACGCAAAAGAGAATATAATGTTATCTTAATCAGTGGAAAGCGAATTGGTAGAGTCAATGGTTTAGCGGTGATGGGCAGTGGCAGTGCATTTTCTGGTATCTTATTGCCCATTGAAGCAGAGGTAACTGCTGGCGGCAAAGAATCGGAGATTATTGCAACCGGTAAGCTTGGGGAGATCGCCAAAGAAGCAATCAAAAATGTCTCGGCAATTATCAAGCGGTACTTTGGAGAAGATATTAAAGAAACCTGTGATATCTATGTCCAGTTTCTCCAGACGTATGAGGGGGTAGAAGGTGATTCTGCATCCATTGCTGTTGCAACGTCTATTATTTCTGCCTTGAAGAAAATCCCTGTCAAACAGATGTATGCCATGACCGGAAGTTTATCCGTGAGAGGAGAAGTCTTGCCTGTTGGTGGCGTCACCTCAAAAGTAGAGGCTGCTATTGAGGCAGGCATTAAGAAAGTGATTGTACCAAAATCAAATATTGCTGATATTATCATTGAGGAAGCAATGCTCAAGAAAATTGAGATCATACCTGTTGAAACAATTTCTGAAGTACTTGCTGAGGCATTGGACTGGAAAGGCAAAGAGAAAGTTCTTGAACGCATCATGGCTTATAAGTGGTAGTTGCCTTTCTTAGATCATTCTGTTTTTGAGTATACGTTTATTCACGTGGAACGTTTCTAGACGTTGTTGAAATTTTTGCTACTCTTCAATACTCGAATAAGTTTTTATAAGAACGCATTCTCTAGTACTCAAGAGTTATTATTTTCTCTCAGAGAAGAGGGGTAAAAAAGGGAGGTGTAGAACGATGGCTGTAGATCTTTATAACACAGGTACTGATATGTTAGACCCATTGGTGAGCCTTTGGAATCGCTTTGTGGAGCTTATTCCGGGTTTACTTGGCGCTATTATCGTTGCGATTGTGGGTTATTTTGTTGCATCATTAGTTGGTTATGTGGTGCACAAATTATTAGAAAAAGTGCAGTTTGATAAACTGCTCAAACAGTATGAATTGGAAACAGCTGTTGGGCATACGGAAATTTCTGGATTGTTAGGAGCTCTTACGAAGTGGTATATCTTCGTCATATTTTTGGGTGATGCTGCCCGAATTGCCAGTTTAGGAGTATTATCTGAACGGTTGGTTGAATTTGCAATCTGGTTCCCTAATCTTATCGTGGCCATTTTGATCATCTTCTTTGGTCTGATGCTGGCACACTGGTTAGAGGTAAAACTCAAGCACGAAAAGTCAAAATATATGATGTGGACCACATCCATTATGAAGGTATTAATCATCTTCTTTACCGCAGTTATTGCACTCCGTCAAGCTGGCCTTGATGTGTCGTTAGCTGAGGATACCTTCCGCATCATTGTAGGAGCCATTGCAATTGCTGTTGCCGTTGCCATTGGCATTAGCTATGGTTATGCCTTGAAGGATGCTGCTAAGGGACATGTCAAAAAAATAGAGAAACACTTAAGTTAGCCACAGTGTTTTTCTTTTTTCCTTTTTTTCTGTTTCTTAGAAAGTTTTAAATATAAACCCTCTTTTAATCTTCTTGGGGTATGTGTGAGCTCAGGGTGAATGTAATGGCTATGGCAGATGAAAAACCACTCCAGGGCATTGCAGGCGAAACAAAAATCACTGAGTGTCCGGAATGCGGATCAGAAGATATAATATTTCATGATAACGAACGCTACTGTCAACGGTGCGGGTTGGTTATTGAGTAGCTCTCTTTATAATGTAAACTTATTCTTGTAGATTAAAACAGATAACAGTGAAGAGAAAAAAATAATTACAAAAATTATTACTAAAATGGGTCTAACTGACGCTGACAATCTTCACTGCATCAGCTGCAACAATCCCACCGGTACTCGGGAAGATCGCTACTCCCTGTAATTCTGAGTCGTCAAAGGTATATCTTCCTAAGTAAACCCATTGATCTCCTGGCGTGCTCTGATCAAGGTATTTGGTTGTTAAACCATACTTGTGTTTGATCATGTATTTTGCGGTAGTACTCATCTGTGAGCTCCACGGATGATCGAACTTCCAGGTATAGACATCATAACGGCTAAGCAAGCTATGGACTTCCCAATAGACATAACTGCTGCTGTTACTTGCTAGGTGATAATGAGCATTTCCATTGATAGCATCAGGATAATTAATACTCTGCCAGGCTGCAGTAATGATCGGATCATCACGAGGAACTATGCCGGTAACTTCTGCCATTGGTCCATGACCTATGCCATTCATTAAGGCGCCAGCACCGCCATTAAACCACCCTCCCTGGTTGTCAAGGACTTCACTACAGTCTGGCTTGACACAATCTCCCTCACAGGTAGGTGTAATGTTGAAATTCCAGGTATTCTCAACACCTTGATAGCAGTACAAGTTTAAGTTGACATCAAAACGGTTATTCTGGTTATGGATGGTGTTATCCCACAGCACATTATTTCGTGAACCGCCCAAATCAACACCCCATCCTTCATACGTTGTGTCTGCTTCAGTCCAATTTCTGGAATTAATATCATTCCCCGTAATACTGTTCAGATCTCCACCGGCGACTTGAATTCCTTCCATATTATTAAGTAAGCTGTTGTTTGCAACAGTGTTGTAGTTTGCACCGAGAAGAAAACCTCCTAAAATAATGCCTTGTGCAAAATTAGTAATGGTGTTGTTGACGTACTGGTTGTACGTAGCACTTTGGGTATTAGCAATTCCAAATCCATCTGAACTACCGACAAACACGTTATTTTTAACTACATTGTACCCGGCATGGATACTTAATGCAGCATTATTAGAATCGACGAGGGTAAAGGTATTCCCATCAAAGGTATTGGATACGCCATAAAGCCACGTCTCTTTATTAAACGCATTCCGTTGTACAAGATTGTTATCTGCACCTAAACTTACGCTAAAAAAGTCATTGAAAATATTATCTTCGACGATGTTATTGTCGGCATTGACTAGCTTTAAATCAGAAACAAAATTGTTAAGACGGCAATTTTTGATGATAACGCCATTCTTTCCATCAACATAGATTCCTTGGTAAATTCCATTCCCATTGATTGTATATCCCTGACAATCAAAGGTGATATCATTGGCACCTAGAGTAATACAAGGATCGCGATTAGCGCTAATATTGGTAACAAGAACGCTATCTTCAAAGATTGTTCGACAGCTCGAAACTTCAGTAGCAGAAACAGTGAGCAATGGTGTTAAGAACGCGAGAAAGACTACCAACCACACTATTTTTTTCATAGCAATACCCCCTCTAATATTTAGATTTACTACTCACTTAAGACAACTTTTTATATAAATGTGTTGGAGATTCTTGGATTTTCTCGACAGCTCTTTGTTCTACGAATTACGAAGTAACCACATTTGACAAAGAAAAGTTTAAATAGGAAACTGCGTCTTGAGAAATCGAGAAGGGAGGCAATACTATTTCAAAAACTAGGGAACTGGGAAAGGGTTTACGACTATTCTTGGTAATTATTCTCTTTATAACTGTTTACTATCTTTTTGAAATTAAGGGGATGTTTTGGACAGGGGGCATGCCAACAGGTTTTGTTATCAATAAAGATAAAGGATCTCTTATTGCAGCCCTAGAATCAAATCTTCGCGATGATTTTCAGGGTACGATTTCAGTACAGAGCCTCTCGGTGAGTGAGGACGGAAAATACAATCTGAGTGTTTCGTTTGTTTCTGCTGCAGGGTCATCAGGATATCTTTTTCTTACTGATGTTGACAACCCTTATGGACTACAGCAACTACAAACTGGGTATAATGAGCAGTTTGCTACCGATATGATCTATGTTGGTGGTGATTTTAATTTTACTACAGCAACTGTTCGTTTGCCAAAATATGCTCCTATTTCAATGATCTTAAAATGTCCTGATGAAGAATGGCATGAAAATAATCTTAGTTGTGATCAGTGGAAGAGAACCAATATTTCCTTTGTCGAGACCGACAATAGCATTGAATTCAATGTTACCTCCTTTTCTGGTTTTGTAGGAACAAGCTATATATACGATACCTTCGAATCAGGAACCAACTATTGTACATCTATTGAGGACACGCAATGGTACGACGCTGTCTGTCAATCAGGCGCAGGGAGCTTCACCATCATGAGTGATGCAAGTCTTGCTTATATGGGCAGGAAATTTGCAAATGTGACAAAGTTAAATTCAGGGAATAGTTCACGAATAAGAGTAGAGGTCTATGATGTCTATGGAACAACCAAGAGTAATATTTATAGCAGAGTCTACCTCAATGCGCAAAACGTTTCAGTCTCCTCCGGATCCACTGATGCATGGATTTTCATGGGTGTATGGGACGCCACTTTACCCCTACCGTACTTACAGGCCTTTGCATACTTTGACGAAAATGAGAGTTTGGGTTGTGGTTATTTTTCTGATCCAGCGCAAGGAACCCTTACAGGATGTAGCAATCAAACAAAACAACATCTGAATACAAACACTTGGCATACCGTAGAGCTTTTTTACAATGCAACAGGAGGAATAAGTTGCTGGTTAAATGGAACGGTCTTCTGTAATCAGACAGGCATTAATTTCAGCAATGAAGAAATTCAACATGTAAGTCTCGGAGTAATTGATAACTCTGTTGCAAATGCAACAGGGACATTGCTATTTGATGAGTATCGGGTTTCAAACCAAAAAATAGGTAGCTATCCCTTGATACGAAATGTAACCTTACCAACAAGTATGGTCTATGACGATCAAAATCTTTCTTTGTGGGCCTTAATTACTGATCCTGATACAGAAGATAGCATCCAGTTAGTATGGTTAAATAAGAGCACGACAGAACTGTTTCTTTTACCGCAAGCAAGTGGGCAAACAATAGTAGGTTACCTTACCAATACAGGTTCTAATTATTCTTTAGCGATCAATGAATCACTCTATGCTAAATCTGCAAGTTCTGACAGTTTAACGGTAACATATACTTTACTTGCAAACGACAGCAACGGACAGATTCAACAAGTACAAGGAAGTTTTGAGGTTCTTGATGGTAACCCTGTTGTCTCTCTTATTACTCCGGCAGATGGTACGTATTTTGCAAGTCCAAATGTAACCCTTACCTGTAATGTAACTGACCCGACTGCTAATCTTTACAACATAACTATCTATACAAACATCAGTGGCACGTTCATAGAAAACGCAAGTACCAACATTTCCGGAAATAGTTCTTCAGTCAGCATGAATTTGAGTTCCTTACTCGATGGTGTGTATCACTGGAATTGTTTAGCATATGATACTGAGAGTTTGGATGGCAATGCAGCAAACATTGCTTGGGGTGACATAAATCGGACTTTTATAATAGATACGACTGCACCAGGAAGTATAGCTAACCTCACCCATGAAAATGCAAGTTTAACCTGGATTAAGTGGAATTGGAGCAATCCAACAAATAATGATTTTAACCATACGGAGATTTGGTTAAACGGCAGTTGGGTAGCCAATCTCAGCACACCTACGACCAGTTATGTTGCGACGAGTTTAACGAATACGACAAATTATACCGTGAGTATCAGAACAGCAGATCATGCAGGCAATGTTAATCAAAGTGCAGTGAATCATACTGCCAGCACCAATGCAGTGCCTGATACACTATCACCAAGTACATTAAGCAATCTCACCAATGTTTCTATAACTGATGCCAGCATTACGTGGAATTGGACTAATCCTTCTGAGAATGATTATAACCATGTTGAACTTTACGTAAATGGCACATTTGTAGTAAATATAAGTTATACCTTACACAATTACACTGCCACAGGATTGTTGAACAATACGAATTACACGTTAAGTACACGAACCGTGGATCATAGTGGTAATATCAACTCAACGTGGGTTAACCATACGACTACAACAGCGGTTGATACCACCGCGCCTGCAAGTATTAGCACGTTGAGAAAAGAAGCCCAAGATTCGTCGTGGATAACGTGGAACTGGAGCAATCCACTAACGGGCGATTATAATTATAGCCTTCTCTATTTGAATGGTAGTCTCGCGACTACTGTTTACCAGCCTACCAATAGATACAATGCAACAGGTTTATTGGCAAGTACGGTTTATACGTTAAGTATCCTTACGGTAGATCATCTAGGGAATGTTAATACCACTTGGGTGAATAATTCAGGCCAAACAAGTGCTAGTTATTGTGGTGACGCTCGTTGTGATGGAACCGAATCATGTTCTCTTTGTGTTATAGATTGTGGTGATTGCCCTGTTGGTGAGCAACAAGGTAGTAATCTGGTTGTTCCTGTAGTTATCCTCGAGCCAAAGATATCGCGCGCATGGGACATCCTTGATGAGAATGCTGAAGTAGTCTGGAGGATCACTGATCAAGAGATGGGCGTTAAAGAAATTTCTTTTACCACTAAAAAAGTAATGGAAAATGCAGAAATAAGCCTTGCAGCATATACTCAACGACCAAGTGGTCTTTATCAGACCATTCCCGGGTCATTGTATTACTACCTTAAGATTGAAACCATGAACATGGATAGCACCTCTCTCGATGATGTACAATTTCAATTTACTGTTGAAAAAACATGGTTGGATGCAAATAATCTAACTTCTGAAGACGTAGTCTTATACCGTTATACCGTTGATTGGGTAGCCCTGCCAACCATAAAAGTAGCTGAAGACAGCACGATAGTTACGTATGAAAGTAACTCACCAGGATTTAGTTATTTTGCTATCGGAGGAAACAAAAAAGAGAAAACTGGTGTGGAAACTCCTCTTGAAGAACTAACCACCCAGCCTGTTGTTGTCGGAGAGTCAATTTCTATACCAAAGGAACCAGTTGTAGAAACTCCACGTACTATCATTAATCTGACCAACACAAGCGATGCATCTGATAAGCCATGGACATTTTTCATTCCACGAGGAGACCTCTTGATGTTGTTTGTTTTTATTGGCCTTCTCATCTCGGTTGGTGGTATCAAGTATTGGCGGCGAAAGCGGATAAAAGCATCTGATAATCACCAGAACCTATAGGAGCAATCTTTATATAGCACGATGTCTTTTTTTGTTCTATGATTCAAGCTATCCTCCGAGAAGAGATCGATTTCGGCATTGTGATGGTACTTTGTGAAAAGGAGGGTCAAACTGCTAAGCAGATCTATGAGAAGGTAAAAACACGAATCACTCAGCAAATATCCTATCATCGTGTTTATGAATTATTGCTGGCTTTTCCTCACTAAACACGGGAATTTGTAGAACAAGCCCGCACTATTGCGGTAAAAGCATTATATACCCCCTCTCCCTAGAAACATTGGGGCATAGGTTACTATGGCAGGAAGAATAAAAGAAAAAAGTATTAAGTCTTTTAACCTCCAAAGAGGCAACACACAAAAGTATCTCGTGCCAGGAACTTCTTCTCGACGACGAGTAAACAGTTTTAACAAGTATTTTATCGACATTCCTGGTTTCCAGGAACAGAAAAAGTGGAAGAAGACTGACAAGTGGAGAGAATGGTATTAGTCTGCAAATAAGCTTTTTATTTTTTCTCTCTCTTTATGCGCGTTGATACAAGAGTATTATCTCTCTTAGGTATAGTCTCGCCAGGTATGCTTACATTTCTCGCATTTATAGAATTTAGTTTCTGGTTCATCTGCAGCCCTTGTTTGGAGAGACCAAAAATAAGCCTTCTCATGCTTACATTTTGGGCAGGTTACCTCTACTAAGGGATGAGGGCTATCATCTTCTTTATGAACAACTTCAATGGACGCACTCTCTTTTGTTTTCTCCACAATTTTCATCTTATCACGATCTGTTTCTTTATACCCACACGAGCAAGACATGACTCGTTTATTGCCTTCTTTTTTTGGAATAAGAATTGCACCACATTTTTTGCAAAACATACTATCACCTCGTATCATTAGGATTTAATAACTGAACGAACCATATTTTAATATAGCCGAGATAGGGAATTCTCAATACAGCCCTTCCAATAATCTGTTCTTCTCTGATGTTAATTTCATCTAAAGATGAGGAAGCAATGCTCTGTTGATTATGATCCCCCTTTGTCTGAAAAATGGCTTTTCCTTGTTGTCCATCGACATTGATAATTCTGTGGATGATTGGGTCTGTTCGTTTGCTCTGAAAGACAATAACGTCTCCTGCCTCGAGAGATCTTGCTGGTGTCCCTAAAAGTACCATGATATCTCCTTTGTTGAATCCATTGGGAAACCGAAATTCTTGAAACTCTTCTTTGGTGATGCTATACTGCATATAATAGTCTTCTTGGCTACACAGATCATTACCACAAAGAGCACTTGAGTGCCACCAATCATCAAAGCTACCATCATGCTCCATACTTCCCGAAACAACAGCCACAATCGGATGGGTCGTCCCTAAAAGGAATCCTAATCCTGGATAAACGAGGAATTTGATGATGACAAATGCTAAAATAACATTCACTATCCAACTGAGCCAACTATCTTCATACCAAAGAAAGTGCCAAAACCTCTTGAGAAGCGTTGTTACTGATTGTAGCCTTCTCTTTTTCATCTCTTGTTGGAGAGCCCAATGCTTTATAAACGTTGTGGATTAATTTAGGTAGTTACTGAAAGATAAAACCAAAAGTTTAAATAGATCAAATCCGTTGAGATAACTATGCGTGGGGCAAAGGCAATAGTATTCTCAATAGGGGCTTTTATTCTTGCAGGAGTAATTATGTTCTCAGTAGCTGCTCAGCTCCAATCACCTAATGGTGCATCTATGCAGAGAGTAAATGGAACAAATTGTACACCTTCTCCTGAAGGCATTGTTGCGTGGTGGCCTTTTGATGAACAAAATGGTACAACAACAGACGATGTTGTTGGCTCTCACTCAGGTGTCCTCGTCAATGGACCTTTACATGTTACCGGATTGGTTGGTCAAGCGCTTCAGTTTGACGGAGGGAATGATTACGTCTCTGTGGGTGATAGTGACTTGTGGTACTTTGGTCGAAATAATTTTACTATAGAGTTATGGATGAAATCTTTTGAGCCTGGTGGAGGAAGCATGGGCCATCCAAGTCATATTTTTATTGGTAATGATGAAGGTTCTGGATTTCGGCGTAAATGGTTCTTTGCTTTAGGGGGAGGAGTTTTGGAATTTCACATCAATGGTGGGGTATCAGGAACACAATTTTTTGCTCTTGCTCCCTTTAGTCCAACCTTAAATGAATGGTATCATTTAGCCATGCGTCGTATGGGAAACAATTGGACTGTTTTTGTCAATGGTCTTCCGGTCGTATCGGAAATGCATGATTATGAAGTGCCAAATGCTAATGCTCCATTAACGATTGCACAGGCTGAAAATCTTGGATATGTCAATGGCGTCATTGATGAAGTCGCTATTTATGATCGTGCGTTAAGTAATGAAGAGATTCGTGCCATAGCTAATGCATCTCAAGCAGGAAAATGTAAGCAATTCCAAATCTCTACTGCATCACCATTATTCGCTCAAATAGATCAGTATGTTGTCTTTCAGTTTGAGGCCCTTTTTGGAAAAGAGCCACTGCTCTGGTCAATAATTAACGGTACCATTCCCCAGGGTATGGGCTTTTATCCGAATGGAATGTTGAACGGCACGCCTGCAGGTGTCGGTAATTTTACCTTTACGGTACAGGTGAAGGATGCATTAAATCAAACGGTACAAAAAGAATTAGTTATGGAAGTGCTTTTACAGCTTCCACCCCCTACGTTTACTGTAGAAAAAGTGGGAACGCAGACTGTTCCTGGACAAGATGCAGATTATTTTATTATGGTACAGAATATTGGTGTGAGCCCCACAGCAAAAGTCAATAGTTCGGAATTACTCGAGCCATGGTTTACTTTTCTGAATGCATCTCCTTACCCAAAGACAATTGTTAACACCTCTGATGGATGGCCATTGCCAGAGAACGAGAGCCTCTTTAATCAAAGTTCCTATCAAACCTTTCTCCAATGGGAAATTCCTCCCCTCCAACCAGGAGGCTCGTACCTGATTTATTATAAAGTAAACGTTGATCCTACGTTCCCCGTAGGAGAGGAAGTTACGGGAACGTTTTGCCTTACGCCTGAAGAAGCAGAAGCCTGTTCGCAAACATACCAAGATTGTTTACAAGCAGGAATGATAGGATGTATTCAAAAAAAAGATCTAAAGTGTGTTACCGTCGTTGTACCTACCTGCATTTTCCTTTGGACTAGATGTCTGTGGAGAGGAAATCTCGATGGGTGTGGATCACATGAGCAGAACACTTCAGGATCTTTTGACCCGAATCAAAAGACCGTACTTCCAGAGAAATATGCGTTGCCGAATCAGACACTCTTATACACTATTGATTTTGAGAATATAGGAACTGCAGAAGCAAAAACTGTTGGCTTATTGGACGAGCTCAATCAAAAACTTAACCTCTCAACACTTCAGGTTGTTGCAAGGAATGGAACCTTTTATGCTATCAATGATGGACAAACCATTCTCTTGTACCTGCAAAACAAAACCCGACAGAAAAATATTACCTTTGGTAATGAAACGATCTTTATCAATGAGACCTACATGGAAAACTGGACCGTGAACAGAAACAACAATACGTTACGCTGGTTCCTCGAGAATATCTATTTGGGGATTAATAAAACAGATCATGTTTTCTACCAGATTAAGCCAAAGCAAGGATTGGTTTCTGGAGCAACTATTCTTAACAATGCAACTATCCGCTTTGATGTTTTTGATCCTATGACAACAAATAACACCATTACGATTATTGATAGTTCAATACCAAAATGTACCATGAATGCCCTCCCTCCGTTAATGTATTCATCAAACTTTAGTGTTTCTTGGAATGGTACCGATGCTATTGGAGAGATCGAATCATTTGATGTGTATATGGCTGCAGATGGCCAAGGCTATCAACGGATACTTACCCGTACACTACAGACAAACACAACTATTGTAGGAAAGCGTGGAGTCTATTACGAGTTCTTCTGTGTTGCCACAGATATGGCAGGGAATATTGAAACCCAACAAATTAGAGCAGAAGCATCAACAACTGTTTACGATTGGAAACCAACACCAATAAAAATGCGTGTTGACTGATTACTCTACGATTGTAGTACCTATAATCAGAAGCATAACAATCTTTTTATACTGCATTCATTTTAGTTCTTGCATGACACAAAAGCAAACTACTGAAAGGCATCAGGATTACTTTGAGGGAATTCTCCAACTTCGTCATGCTACACCTGATGCTATTGTCTTTGCCCGGCAGAAAGTAATGCAACATCCTCAAGTACACATTACAAAAGAAAAAGTAGTTCGTGGTGGAGTTGATCTCTACCTTACGTCAAAGACTTTTCTCAAAACCTTAGCCGTAGCAATCCAAAAACAATTTGGTGGAACATTGAGCATGAGTCCAACACTTTATTCGCGTGATCGACAGACGAGTAAAGACATCTATCGTTTAACCGTGTTACTCAAATTGCCTCTGTTTCAGGTAGGCGATGTTCTTGCGGCTGAGGAAAAAGTTATCAGAATAACCCATCTTGGAAAACTTATCCATGGAGTTGATTTGCAAAGCAACAAAAATGTAAGCCTTGATTATGCAGCTGAGGTAGTTCTGCTTACAAAGCATCCAACACCTATCACCAAAGTAAAACCACGGCTTGAGGCGCTTGATCCAGAAACGTATCAAAGTGAACCTCTTCGCAATCCTGTTGAAAAAAAACCTGGAGAAAAGGTTACTGTGGTGAAGTGGCACGGCTTATGGCTGGTTTGAAGGTGTTGTGATTATTTATCTGGTTTTGTCCTCAATTGATGACGAAATTATCGACGACAAAAAGAAAAGGTTTAAATAGAATCTCCTGGGAGATAACATCCAGCAACACGATGGAGGAGGTTCTTATGAGTGAGAGGGAAGTGGTTGTTGTTGGCGCTGCACGCACGCCCATTGGAAAACATGGTGGTTACTATCGACATATTTCTGCACAAGAGCTAGCCATCCTTGCTGGCACTGAAGCACTCATTCGAACAGGCATAGCTCCTCGAGAATGGCAAGGTAGTATTGATAAGGTTATTGTGGGACTGCAGATTTATCCAGATCCTGATTTTCAGCAGATCTACACGGTTAATGTTGCGCACGGATTAAGAGTTCCTGATGCTCCATCGTATGGCGTCCAAAAAATCTGTGGCACTGGATTTCAGGCAATTGTTGCTGCGTATAAAGATATTCTTCTTGGAGATCAGGCAGCTATTGCAGTTGCCGGAGAGAATATGACCCGAGCTCCATTGACGAATTTAGCAAATCGAACCGTTCAGGATGTGTGGACTTTTGAACATCCAAGTGTTCCGAATGCAACAAAGGAACGATTTCCTGCACGCATCGTGAGTACCGGCTCTGGAGATGCTATCTGGTTAAGTTTAGAACATCTTGCGTTTGATACGCGGATGTCACAAACAGCAAATTTAGTCGGGCAAGAAGCAGGGCTTACCCGAGAGCAAACTGAAGCATATGCGCTTGAAAGTCATAGACGTGCTGGTTATGCACAAGAGCGTCAATGGAACCGTCATGAGCCTTCGCTGGATAGATTTGACCTTGCTGCTTATCTTGCAGGGATCGCACCTGTTGATTATACTGATCGTGAAGGGAATCATCTTGTTGTCTGGCGGGATGAGGGTGTGAATACAACACTTACCAAAGCCATGCTTGCTGCACAACGAACCCTTCCGGGAATGAAGCTCTTTACTCCAGGAACATCCTCACAAATCAGTGATGCTGGTGCAGCTATGGTCCTTATGGAAAGAAACTATGCAGACAGCTTAGGACTTTCCTATGCCTATAAGATTGCTGGTTATGCTGAAGGAACCTGTGACCCAAAAAGAATGGGTCTTGCTCCAGTTTCAACTTTCCGAGCGCTCCTTGATAAAAGCGGGTGTAGCATGGAGCAGATTGATCTTGTGTACATCAATGAAGCCTTTGCTCCCCAGGTCATGGCAGTACAACGATTACTTCAGATACCTGATAACAAACTAAATCCGAATGGTGGAGCAATTGCCATGGGCCATCCCCTGGCAGCAACCGGACTTTGTCTCTCGGTCGATGCAGTTTATGAAGGTTTGCGGCAAAACGCTGAGAGAATGCTAACAACAGCTTGTATTGGTGGGGGTCAGGCAACAGCAATTTTATATGAACGAGTTGCTGGGAGAGGTGGGTAAGATGGGCGTTGCTTTTGCATTTGGGGATAGATCACTTGAGGATGCTGTTCGTGAAATAGAGCGCATTCAACGAGTT
Source organism: Candidatus Woesearchaeota archaeon (assembly GCA_016187565.1). NCBI lineage: Archaea > Nanobdellati > Candidatus Woesearchaeota > Candidatus Woesearchaeota archaeon. Next base: position 33,958 of record JACPJR010000021.1, on the reverse strand, counting down.
GCTATTATTGGTGCAGGAACGATGGGAACAGGACTTGCCCAACTTCTGCTTGAGAAAACTCCTTGGGAGATAACCCTCTATGATGTTTCAGCAGAGGCTCTTGCACGGGCACAGAGCACATTAGATGCTACATTCCGAAAGATGACCTCAGTGAAAGGTGATCTCACCGAGCTATGCCAACACGAACTTTCAGCATTACGAGAACGCTTACAAGGGAGAGTAGTAACCACAACCGACTATAAAACCTTAAGCGATAAACATCTTATCTGGGAGGTTGCAACAGAACGCGAAGGTATCAAGCGTCAGGTATTTTCTGGTATTCAGGAGTATGCAGACCCTCGACAACTTGTTGCTGTTTTCTCGAATACCTCTTCTCATTTGACGAGCGAGCTTGCAGGGCTTTTTTCTGATCGAAGCTTTCGTGAACGGTTTGCCGTTGTGCATGGTTATTTTCCGTTTCATGGCAATGCCCTCATTGATGTCATGAAAGGCCCTGAGACCAGTGAACTAACCTATCGAGTAGCATGGTTGCTTGCAGCACAGGTTCTTGAGAAAAATACCATGCGTCTTCCTCGGGAACATCATGGTTTTTTGACCGATCCCTTATTTGAGGCAATGGCAGCAGGTCCAAGTTGTTATGTTGCATCAGGACGTGATATTGTTAGTCTTGGAGGGGTTTGGGGTCATTTTACTACCAATCCATTTCAAGTTTTAGATAACACCGGTCATATGCCCTATACTGAATCTGCAAGACATATGCGGGCTGCATTGCCTGAACATGATCGTCTTCGTACGTGGTATCAGGGACCTGAAGGAGCTGCGTATCCCGATTGGATACAATGGCTTGAGAGCGAGAGAAAAACAGGTTCAGCGAGTAGAACCGGTGAAGGATTCTTCAAGTGGGAGCACGGAAAACCTGTTGCTGTTTTCAATCCGGATACCTTTGAATACGTTCCTATTCCAAGAATAGATGCTCGTGCCTTTGCTTCCTATGCACACGCAGAAGCAGCTGATCATGCAGCAGGAAGAATTAAGAGTGTTGATGCTTTGCGACATATTGCGCATGCTGATGATGACGGAGGAAAGACCTTCAGGAGGTATGTTATCCCAGTACTTCTCTACGGTCTTGATATGATCCAAGAGGGGTTTGGCACGCCAGGTCAGGTGAATACCTCCACGAGAGTTGGATTGAAATTCAAGCATGGACTTGTCGAAGTCGTTGATGGCTTTCTGGCACATGGTGGTGTTGATGGTTTTGTTGCGCTTGCTGATCGAGCAGCCAGTGAAAACCACGAATGGGTTGCTGAAGGCCTCTATGATGTCCGCGGAGAAACAGGACCTCGGACTGGTACGCCTTCACTCCTTATGACGATGCAACACCGTGGCTGGCGAAGCCTCCTTGGCTATGGACATCTCAATGGCACGCCAGTTGAGGAACGAGATCTTCGTACTGGTGAGATGAGACCCTCGTATGCGTATTTTGAAACTATGGTTTCTCAAAGAGATCGTGTCCTTGTGGTTCTTGCTAATAATCCCTTACGGGGAAATGTCTGGAATCCAGAATCCATGGATCAGTTTCGGCATATCGTGGAACATGCCATTGAAATGTATCGAAATGGAACTATTGGTGCCATGCTCTTTTATCCAAAGGGTGGCAAGATGATGGGAGCTGATGCCAATGCATTTAATGTAGGGTGGTATGATCCTGCAGTTGGGTATAGACCTATGGATAGTGAAGGACGAAGAAGAATTGCCCAGGATGGAGTGGAAACGTTTGAAATGCTTCGACAAGCGCCAATTCGAACAGTCTTTGCTGGTAAAGAACTCTGGGGTGGTGGTGCTGAAGTATCCTATTTTTTCGATCTTCGATTTATGCAATTCAACCACGGAGCGTTCTATGATAAAGCCTTTGGAAGAAATGACTGGGGCCATCGACCAGCATTTGTCCAACCCGAAGAGGGATTGGGTATTTTAATGGGGTATAATGGTGCGAGGCGATTAAACGAGCTCATCAGTGAGTCAGGTGCACGGGAGGTTATCCATCTCGGCGTTTCTGCAGAACGGGCTCATCAATTAGGATTGGTTCATGGAGTTTTTGCAACTGAACAAGAACTTCTTGTACGTTCCTATGAAGCAGCACGGCAGTTAGCAAAAAGTCCGCCCTATTCAGCCGCGCTTACCAACCTTCAATTCGGACATCCGTCGACAACAGCAGAGATTGGAGCGCAATGTAGAGACGCTTTAGATCCAGGTATCAATCCATGGGTAACGGGTTTTGAGGTCCTCCTGAGTAAAGGAGTACGACGACCAGTGCATGATTACAACTCTCGAGGAACAGATCTTCCTGGCTGGACGCCACCAATAAGGTAAGTCGTTTACTTTTACCGAGCCAATTATGGCGGTGCTACGGTCATGACTACACTTCGTTTGCCATGCCCTACTCGCCACCCCGATGGGGTCATCCCCCGACTCGTCGCACGCCCACAAACTCATGAAAATCCGTTGGATTTTCAGGACACCGAAAATGCCATGCATTTTCGCGTGTTTACCAATTACCAAAGTTTGATCAAATGGGTGTAACATGAAGTTGCACGTCGCGGCCTTCGTGTTGCCTTAATAGCCGCGCCGAAGAGCTTCATGCTCTTCCTTGCGTGTCAACTGAGCGTAACCAGTTGCGGGGTGTGCGTAGGATTTGCTCATTAAGCAAATCCGTCAGCTGCCATTAGCGTGGCGTGTGTAGGGTTATGTTTTCTTTTTTGCCTTTTTTAATTGGTGCATGCTCAGTTTATACACATACAGCACTTCAAAGAATAATCGTTGCTGTGCTAATTCTTCTACATGATATCCTTGTTTTTGCAAAATTCGATCGACATCTTCTTTGGTTGTCAGTGAACTAAAAAGTAAAAGAATAATTCCTGTTGGTTTGAGAAAGAATTTTGCTTGTTTGAGAAATCGTTGAATGGTTTCATATCCGTGTTTTCCGCCACAGAGTGCAGGATGATTAGCTACGCTGTTTTCAGGGTCTTCAGGCAGGTAGGGAGGATTAAAGATAATAACATCAAATTGTTGTGGTTGTAGTTGTTCAAACAAATCTGAACAGAGGAATGTAATATTGGTTATATTCTTTGCCTTGATTGTTTTTTTTGCATACGAAAGTACCGCAGCATCCTTATCTACGGCAAGTACGCTTTCTGTGGTTTTTGCTGCTATTTCGGCAAGATAGCCAGAACCAGTACCCATATCCAAAACATTTCCGTGGGCAAATTGTTTAACATACGTTGCTAGAAGAAAAGTATCTTCAGCGGGTTCATAGACATTCATGGATATCATCTCAGTAATGGGCATACCTGCTCTATGGAAGAAAACGATTTGTCTATTTATACCTGAGTTTTTTGTTCCTGTTGCTCTCTTACTTGTTGTACTTCTTCTGCAGGAAAGGCATCATCAAGGGTTTTGTAATATTCCTTTACTCTATTGATGATAGAGGGTAAGAGAAATTTTTGTACTTTTTCTTCAAACGTCTCACTAAGGCTAGAGAATTCAGTAATCCGGTAGTAGTTCTTTACTTTTTCAACTAAAAAGAGTTTTCGTAATCGCATGAGTTGTCTTCGGATATTTGAGGAAGCAACCCCCCATAAGGCTAGATGTTCCTGCTCGCGAAAGGTAATAACCTCTTTGGTAATCTGCTCGCAAGTTAACTCCTTTTTTTGTTTCTTTGCGTCGAGGAGAACATACAACACATCAACAACAACATCACGAGAATCACCTGGTTGGAGCAACCCCACTGATAAGCAGAATTTTCTCACCAGATCGCGTTTGCCAAGATGATAGGGTTTTTCATACCTTCGTAGCGTTAACTCAGAAAGAGGCGTATCAATGGATATCTTCTGTGGCATAGCACATTTCAGAATGAGGGTAATTATAAAGGTTTCGGAAATCAAGGCGTTTGTTTGCTTTTGGCTCAAAACATTATACTTGTTCTTGCGAGAATGCAATAGTTATTGCTTTTCCTTTGATGGTCATATTTTCTGTTTTGGAAAAGCTACTCTCTGTACCCTCAATACTCTCCACGAGTTTTAGTGACGATGCACCTACCTTCTCAGCAATAGGATCCTCCCAAGATTTCAGCAACGATTGAAGCTCCTGTGGCAGAACAATGACGAGCTGAATACGATCTTTTTTTTCGAGGCCTGCTGTTTTCCGTAGATTCTGAACCCGTCGCATAACTTCACGTGCATACCCTTCTGCATCTAGCTCTTGAGTCCGTTCTTTATTCAGATAGATAAAACCATGCGTCCATTCCTGTCCATCATGCGTATCAGGGTAGGTCCGTTCAACAATAAAGTGTTCTTGCATCAATGTTATTCGTTCATTGTCAAGCCGAACTGCATATTGTCCTTTGGTAAGTACGGTGTCGCGTAAAGCCTTTTCACTTTCTCCTACGAGTTTCGCAAGAATCATGGGAGTTTTATCACCAAACCCTGATGCTATGGCCTTATAATTGACCCTCACTTTTAAGGTAACAAAGGGAGGTAATTCTTCGACGGTAATGGCCTTTACATTGAGCTGTGTCATGATTATTTCTCGAAGTGCTTCTATAGCAGTTGATGCTTTTGTCTCTCTGGTTTCAATAATCACTTCTTTCAAAGGCCATCGTACATTCATGCCCATTTTCTCGCGCATATGCAATCCTGTAGTAACAATGCCCTGGACCACATTCATGTGTTCCTCGAGTTCTGGCTGGTGTTGTTCTTTCATAACTACAGGCCACTCAAGCAGATGGATACTTTCTTCATTAAGGTGATATCGCTCTCTCAACTGTTGATAGATTTGTTCGGTGATAAAAGGAGTTACTGCAGCCATAAGCTTGAGAACGGTTAAAAATACGGTATAACAGGTCCAGAGAACAGCTTTTTTCTCTTCAGGAGAACCAGTAGCACTCTTTTCGCGGATTAACTGGATGTAGATTCTGCTTAGGTCAAGGTAAAGGTTTTCCACTTCTCCAGGAACTTCATTGAGGAAATAGTTATCGTATTTTTCTGTCGTGTTTTTGATGGCGCTATTCATCCGTGAGAGAATGTACTGTTCAGCAAAAGAAAGATTTTCCTCTGCAATAACAAGCGGTGCAGGATTTGTTCCTGTCTGCATGCTCAGATCAATGATAAACCGTTGGAGATTCCAAAGAACCAAAAGATTTCTGTGCTTAAATTGCATATCCTCAAAATTATAGTTCAGATCAATACCTGGATTTGCTCCTCCCATTGTATAATAACGGAAGGTATCAGCACCATACTTATCGATAACTTCCTGAGGAAGGATGTAGTTGCCCAATGACTTTGACATCTTTCTTCCCTGTGCATCTTGGACAAACCCATGCATATAGACATGGGTAAAGGAAGGCTTGCCAAAGGCAATCATCGAGGCTACCATGAGCAGATTAAACCATCCTCTAATTTGATCTTTTCCTTCAAGAATAAAATCAGCAGGAAAGAGGTTTTCAAGGTTTTCTGCTTGGTGAGGATAATCTAAACAATTCCATGAAACAGTTCCTGCATCAACCCATACGTCCAAAATATCAGGAATCCTTCGATAGGTTTTACCATTTTTTTGGATGGTTATTTGATCTACCGTAGAAATATGGAGGTCATCAATAGTTACTCCAGCCAATGATTCAAGCTCTGCTTTTGATCCAACAACCAGATAATCATTAGGATCATTTTCGTTTCTCCAGATAGGTAATGGTGTTCCCCAGAAACGTTGCTTTGAAATAGAATTGTCACGTAAATTCTGAAGCCAGGATTCAAAGGCATTAAAGGCCGCCTCAGGAACCCAGCGGATAGTTTTATTCTCAAGGATCATCTGCTTTTTCAGGTCCTCAACCTTAAAGAACCACTGCCTTGTTGTCTTGTAGACAATAGGCTTTTTACAACGCCAGCAATGAGCATAACTGTGATTACATTTGGTGCAGGCTAATAATGCACCATTTTCTTCTAACAATGCAATAAAGTTCTTGTCGTCTTTTTTTGCAACCAAGCCTCCAAAGAGGGGATGGTCCTTAGGATAGACGCCATGTTCATCAATCACATTAAAGGGCTGGATACCTTGCCGAACACAGAGCTCATAGTCAGCATCTCCACAACCCGGTGCAAAGTGTACCAGTCCGGTACCATCATCGAGGTTTACATACTCATCAGAGAGGAGGACCGTAAATATTTTATGTTGCTCTTTTCGTGCTTCGTTGATCTCAGGAAACTGATCCGCAAAAGGAGGGAGATAAGCAATGCCTTCAAGATCTTTTCCTTTGAGCTCTTCAACAACAGCATAATCCTTTCCTATGGTCGTTTTTATCACTCGCTCAGCGAGCTCTTTTGCAACGATCCAGATTTCATTTCCGACCTTACATTTGACATAATCAAACTGAGGATGAACAACAACCGCAAGGTTTAACGGAATAGTCCATGGTGTTGTTGTCCAGATAAGAAGGTACTCATTTTCGGTTCCCGCTATTTTAAATTTGAGATAAATAGAATCATCGGTAATGTCCTTGTACTCAAGCTCATGCTTTGCCAGTGCCGTGGCACATGAAGCACACCAGGTCATGGCTCGTTCTCCTTCATACAGTCTTCCGGTCTCATGCGCACGTTTAATCAGCCACCATTCTCCGTCGATAAATGAGGGAGTAATTGATTGGTACGCATTTGTAAAGTCCATCCACACCCCGAGCCGTTCAAAGTCTTGGTTCATTGCTTCCATGTTCTCAATACAGAGTTTTTTGCACTCTCCAATGAACTTGGTTACGCCAAAAGCACGAATCGCTTCCTTACCATGGATATTGAGCTTCTTTTCGGTAGCATGCTCCACAGGAAGGCCATGCATATCATAACCTGCTCGATCCCAAACATCAAATCCCTGCATCCGTTTATAACGAAGCACGGTATCCTTTAGGCTCTTATTCCATGCAGTTCCAATATGCACTTTTCCTGAAGTGTAGGGAGGTCCATCTAAGAAATAGAATGGCTTTTTCCCTTTGTTCTTTGCCTTAGCCTTTGCATAGGTGTTATTTGTTTTCCAAAACAAAAGCACGGATTCTTCTACTGCTTTGAAATCGTAGTTACTCATTTGCTGAACCATTGTCTTTTGCACAGAAATCCGAGGTAATTTAAAAACGTTTAGCTTTTTTGTTTTTAAGTAATGCAATGATCTTGGGCAACTGTTCTTCGGCTGCACGTTCCCCTTGTTTGATGATATACGTGCTTCGATCGAATTCAATCCATGCAACTCCCTCAAGTTTAGGATGGATAAGAACCTCTACCTTCGATGTTTTTAACTTTTCCTGTGCCAACTGATTAGCCAGAATGTCCATTGAGTTAGTCATGACCATCACAATTTCCGGGGTTTGTTGATTACATAATACCTTGACTATCTTCGGTGTTGTGAGTAAACGGTCAAAAATAAAATCGATAATTCGGTACATAATTCCAGGGAATGGATATTTTTTTGCTTTGAAAAACTCTTTTAGGTACCCCCGTTCAGTATCCACAAAGTTCTTCTTAAGCGAGAGAATAAGTGAATTCTCTTCATTTGTCTTCTTGCTAGGCAAATTGATTTCTGCAGCAGGTTGGCTTACATCAACTGCAATAACAACCGTAGCACCAAGTTCTCGAACGACTTCTACAGGGACAGGATCAACAAATGCTCCATCCACTAAGAGCATATCATTATGCTTCACTGGCGTAAAGACACCAGGAATACTCATACTGGCACGTATCGCATGAGCTACATTTCCTTTAGTGAAAACTACTTTTTTTCCTGTCTGTAGTTCTGTTGCAATGATTGCTAAAGGAATTTGCAGATCTGCAAAATTCTTTCCTTTGGTTACCGTCGTGAGATACTTTTCAATCTTATTTCCTGTAATAAACCCTTTTTTCGGAATGGTAAAATCGATCAATTCCTGAATATGGGTTGATAGAATAATCTGTTCAATCTCCTCTGCAGTAAGACCGGAAGCATACAGAGCTCCAATGAATGCGCCAATACTGGTACCTGCAATAGCATGAATAGGGATATGTTCTCGTTCAAGAACTTTAAGTACCCCAATATGGGCAACCCCTTTGACACAACCTCCACCGAGAGCAAGACCTAGTTTCATACGACCTCTTTTTTATCAGTTCTCTTCTAATTTTATCTACTCGGCCATTTTCGGTTCCATCGAAGGATAATAGCAGCTATAATCAGTCCTATTGCAATAATCAGTGCAGGAACAATAAAACTATTTTCCTTGACAATGGGAATGTCATGGCATTCAAAGTCGCTCCCACAGTATTGGTTCGCTGCGCAGTCATCATCTTCTTTACATTCGCGTGGAATAAAGAGGTCGCGAGCGACAATAATAATGATAATAACCAGTAATGCAATGATTGCAAGTAATGCTCCATCAGCTTTTTTTCCGGAGATCATGTTCTCTTGAGATGCTAGGTTAAGACATCCAGTAATTTTCCTGTGTCTCTTGCTTCCTTTATCTCCATGGCAATCCGTTTTCCATAACTCAGGGATTGTCCGTACAAATACTGCGTATAAGGTGTAAACATCGTTCCAGGACTTCCGGGGATTCTCAAACTAACGTCAAAGACAACAATCTCTTCTTTGGGTGGACCTGCTGTAATACATGCCTGGAGAGCAAAAGGCCCGATAATCCCTGGCGGATGTTCTTTTTTACAGGTCTTAATGAATTTTTCTCCTACTATAAAAGCCTGTTCCAAAAGGGATTCTTTAATGGTACAGGCAATATGGCCTGCCTCAATGTATTTGGGCGTGAGGTGCTTCAACACCTCGAGTTGTTCAGGAGCAGGTAAGCGGATCAATCCATCGAGGTTTGTCTGCCTTCTGGTATCAATCCCCATAAGCTCTAATTCATCGTGAAGTGTTGTATAAAAGAAATTGAAGTTTACCTGCACTCCGACAATATATTCTTCAATGACTGCTTTTGCAAGACCATCTTGCGTAATCTGTCCTTTTGCGAGGAGCTCTTTTGCTCGCTGTTCATATTCTTCTGGTGTATGGGCGAAAAAGAAAGAACGTTCATAGCCACGCTGCGCTTCAGCAACCTTGACGATAACAAGACGGTCAATGTCCTTTACCTGGGCAAACAGTTTTGGGTATCTTATTCCTGACTTTTCAAGGAGATAGTACTGATTTTTAGGAACATCCCGTTCTTCAAGTTTTAAGAGTGTTCGTGTGCCATAAATAGGAACAAGGAACGTATTCTCAATATCCTGGAAATTGCAGTAGACCCAGAAATAACGGTTGTGGATAAAGACCGTGTTAAGCTTTCGTAACTTTTCCTGAACTGCTGGCTTGGTAATATCTCTGAAATGGTCTACGAGAATAATCTCATCAACAATGCCCTTTTCACGACGCGTCTTGTAATAAGAAGCATAGGTTTTTTCTCTGCCTCGTTGACAGACAGCGAGGGTTTTAAACCCAAGATCTTTTGCACCTCTGCAGACATCAAGGGCACTATGACCACCAAGAACACCAATAGTAATAGCACTGGAGTTGTATCCTTTGAGGATTTCCTTAATCTGTTGCCGTTGTATCATACGCTTGGATCACCTGTGGAAGCATATCCAGTCGTTGTACTTTGTAGTCAAATTCGCGTTTATTTTTTCTGTCAACGAGAATCCCAGCAATGCCAACCTGCTTGGCGCTAAGCATGTCCGAATGGATGCTGTCTCCTACCATGATGGCATCTTCAGGCTTCATGTTTGTATCGTTAAGGACATGTTTAAAGAGCTCTGGATTCAATTTAAGCATTCCCTCTTGGTATGAAAATCGCATACTTTTGAAATATTTTCGTAAGCCATACTTGTCCAATACCTGTTCAACAGAAAAACAGTCAGCATTCGAAATAATGGCTAAGGTGTAGGTCTTTTGGAGTTCGGCTAATGTATCATCCACCTCGGAAAAAGGCTTTGCCAGCAGCATATTTTTATTCCACATGCCTACGAGATCATCAAGGAGTTCTTCGCTTGGTTCAATGCCAAACTCCTCACATACTTTGGTGAAGGCTTCTCGTAAATTCGGAAATTTATCGAGCATAAAGGCCTTTTCAAAGCGTATCACAAAATCCACAAAGCTCATTCTGACACCGAGTATACTTCTGGCTTGTTGTGTTGGGCTGGGAAACACTCCATTTTCCACTAATGTGCCCCAGAAATCAAAAATAATCAGTTTTGTCATTTCATACCCCCTCTGGTGTTGTGTTTGAAACATCTTATGATATTTAATACTTTTGGAACAAGTGCTTTGCATCTGGACAGAGGGGGACTTGTTGTTACTGGATTCGAGTAAATAAATCTTTTATAGACAAACCCCTTAACAATATATGGGGATTTTGGGTTGTATTTGTAGGCTTTCAGGGAAAAAGAAGGATAATGAGCCCTTTTCATGGTTTAAGATGTCCTTAAGCTACTCAGAAAGTTTCATTAACTCATAGTCGCAGTTTTAATCAGCTCCGGGGTTTTACGCCTCTTTTTCCCCGGAGTTGGTTTATTCCTTAACAAGAAGGCGCTTGGCATGGGGACTTAAATCCCAAAGCGTTTTGTTTCCTTTCTTACCCATACGTTTTACCAGACCTTTCTTCCTGAGATAGTAGAGGGATTTTGAAAGGAGTTCTAACGAACTATTGGTGTATTTTACCAGGACATCTGCTGTTACTGGCTCAGACCCGGCTAAAAAAGCGACAACTGAGCGAGAAAGGGGAGAGAGATCTTTAAAAGAGACATTTTCGGTAATGGGTTCATCAACCGTATCTTCCTCGTTTTCCAACTCTTCTATAAGAGATTCCTTCGTTGGTTCTTGCTCTTTTGACACTTCTGGTTCTTCCTTTAATTTTACTTCTTTTACTTCCTCAACTCGAGCAGTTGTTTCTGTTTTCTTGGGCTCAATCCCAATGCGGACATTTCTTGATTCGAGAATATCTTTTGTTGCGTAATAGGTTACTAAGTAATCTTCCTTAAGGAAAGGATTGATATCTTCGAATTTTCGGTAATGAAAATCAAAGATGGCATCAGCGTACTCTAACAGTTTTCGAGGGTTTCCATCTGCCAATCGTATCAGGAGATCAAGGGCATCTTCGCTTAAGTTGTTCACATAATTTTTTTTGCCTTTTGGATGCTCTAAACGAAGCGTGAGAATTTCCCTCATTTCTTTGTCGGTTAAGATGGGTAGCTCAATCATTCTATTTCCTAGTCGCTCCTTGAAAGAATCAGTGACATTTCTCAGCATCTTGTTGATCTGCGCAATAACTATCGCTTGGATCTTTTTTTCGTTTTTACTCTCCCATTTTCCTCGTGCTTGGAGAATTAAGTTTGGGTCAGTAGCTTGGAACTCATCGATCAGCAAAATGGGTTGTTTTGACGGGTACTTTTTGAAGGTAATACGATCAAAGAAACTGCGCTTACCCTTAATGGCCTCTTCAAGATCAAAATCCTCAGGTAATTCTTGTGCATCAAGATAGATAAAGGTATGGTCCTTCAACCGCTCTTGGACTTTAAACAATAAGCTGCTTTTTCCTGATCCGGTTAATCCATTCAGAAAACAGATCTCTCCTTTCAAAATATGATTGGTGAGGGTATCCTCCTCTTCCTCGAGGCCAACGAGCTTGGTGTTTGGTCTGATGTCCAAGGGGTTATCGCCAAAGCCCAATTGCTGATACCATGTCATCGTTCTTCACGTTTGTATTCCAGACGACTTTAAAAAGCAGGGGGTTTAAATACCTTATGGTTTCGGCATTTTAACTGCCACGTTATCCTCAAAAGCACTTCGTACAAACGTTTATATAGATTTTCTTCCTTATTCTTTAGAGTTACTCTTTAGAGCTACTCCCGTATCCATGGATCACCATTATCGACCGTTGGATCTTGAACGCCTCGCAGCATGTGTTCCTGATACAGAAGCCGAATATTGGCATAGTTCTTCGAGAAGAGATCAACTTCCTCTTCCTGTCGGGGTCTGGCAGCGATTGTATACTGTTGTTGAGATACTACGGTCTTATGATGGATGGATGCCTGAGGGTATACACCAATTTCCTGGGCGTCGTGCTGCGTTAGTGCATTCTCCGACTCCATGGGCATTCAGTGAGATGAAGAAAAGTTTTATTGACCTTCTGGTATATGATCTTGCCTGTTCTGGACTTCCTGAAGCAGAGGTTTTCGGGCTCTTCCAGTGTTTGCGAAGGGACTATGATGTACGCATGCAGGTTCCTGGACTGAGGATGAAAGAGTTCACGCTGCCTGAGGATCTTGCCACTGCACTACGACAGGGATACAGGCCAGAAGTCAACGAAGAATTGGCAGATATTGCCTTGCTCGAGGAGTATATGGGTTACGCTACGGTTATGCAACAGCGCCGTGCAGCCCCTCAATCACATTGGATCGATAATGTCTTACGAGGGTTTTAACGTTTTAACATCAATAATTTTCATTGGAGAGGTGCTCAAAATAGACGGGATGAACTTACATAAGATCTCCTCAAACTTCGTGCACCTAACTCAGCAAGTCTACATGCTGCTTGGTTCTGATTATAATCAAGTAATCTTTCATACAGGTATTGAAAGGTGTCTAAATAATTTACTCTCGTAGGAATCTCACTAGAAGGATCATGGTTATGTGCCAGAGCCGATACAACATCACCACTGATCTGAAACTCTTCTATCTCAAAACCATGGCTTTCATCTTCAACGAATGCTCGTAAGCCTGGCAATACTATGTTATATAAAACAGCATCGGCATGTTTCCGGTCTGCTCTTTGCGGACTGTCTCTGAGTTGTGCTAATGCCGCTAGTCTAAAAAGAACATCCTCGAGACTTACTTGTGTTCTATCAACGATCATGGTTGAGAAATAATGTATGATCTTATAAAGATATCTCATTATGAAGAACTTACTTCATTTTTATAGATGATTATTATCACAAATACCGTAAACAATAATAATAAGAATGAGCCTTCAAGAATGTTGGTTTGCATAAAACGAGAAAACAATTGATACGCATAGAAGCCACCGAATGCAAAGATCCCTGCTAAGAGTGTTTTACCAAGCAATGAGGGAAGTATTATCTTCTTGATGTCATAGTTTATCATCCCTAGAGGGATCATGATCAGATCGTCTGGTAATGGTGTACAGGCAAAGAGGAAGATCAGAAACGGGATTAATTTTGGTTTATGTGCAATGACCTCTTGGATATGCCTAAAGCTTCGTTTATCTTTTCCTGCTTTTATCACCCAAATTGCACCCCTTCCTATAAGGTAAGAAATGATCTCGCCAAGCATCATACCAACACCTGAAACAAGCGTCAGCAAGAGGAGATAGCCAAAATTAGGTGCTTGACTTCCAAGGAATATGATGGCTGGGTAATAGGGTATCTGGAGGATTAACGAAGCATTTGCAACAATGCTTATAATAAAGGAACCGAGAATGCCATACGCAACCAGTTTTTCGACTAACAACTGATTAAAATTGTTGAGAGCTTCATGAACACTCGGGATCCTATTAATCAGAAGATACACTAACACAATAACAAGGAATATGCTTGCTAAGATAATGGTCTCTTTTGTCCATACTTTTTTGAGTGTTTTTTTCATACATGGCTTTATTATTTCAGCAATTTATAAACTTTTTTGGTATTGAGAAAAAACGCCGAGGAGGGGAATTTCCAATCACTTCGTCATGGAAGCGCATTTTTTGAACCCCTACGTCCCGAAGGACACGGGATTAGCAATCCCGCGCAGTACCAGATTGCACTGAAATCGCAGACGTACGTCAGCAATTTCTCTTGTGCCACCTCGGCGTACGAGCTTGGAAAGGTCGATGATATAAAAGGTTTATGATTTCACGGTGTTCTGATTTATCTCGACAGAACGCCAAGCTTTATAAAGAGAAGCAAAATCTCGCGCACTATGATAGAACACCATCTTTACCAAGGACCAGGACATGATCCACATAGCCATAGAGCAGAATACCGTCCACGCCGGGAAATTCATCATCCGTGGAGACATTTGCAGAGAGGAACGGTTCTTCGAGATGTTGAACTTCTGGATGGTCCACACCCTACTAGAGATAAAGGGCCGTTTGTAGTATGGGATGATGTTTACATCCATGTGCGTGAACCATCTGATTCCCTAGCAAAACAATTTTACAGTGGATTAAGGAAGGGCTCTTATGTTACCTTAGGACTTATAGATGACGGAAATCAAAAAGAGAGTGGTCTCCATTACCAAGCTGTACTTGTTGTTCCCAATGCCCCTAGCGAACAATCACTTCGGTTATCACCGCAACCTAGCCGTTATTTTACGCTTGATCATGAAATTCAAGAGAGACACATCTCTGTTTCTCCTAATGGAGAAGATCAGGTATATAGATGTCCTTCTTTAGAAGAGCGAGCAGAACTCGAGCAACGATGGGGAAGGCCTATTCAAGAACCAAATGCAGAAAGATTACAACGAGCCTTTGCTCCATTGAAGTAAGTTTCCGCTTATTCAGTTCTAGAAATCTATGAAGTAATCATCTCGCCCATTGAGGCATAACTGAAAGAGCAAGACCATATTTAGGGCGTTGAATTATCTCAGGAGGTACATATCCGTATGTCCGAGAAATATATTTTAACGGTTTCTTTATTTCCGTATCATCAACCAGATCATCTAAGCCGTATTCTAATGAAACGAGCATCACCTCTCTACTGAAGAATGGACTACATGGTTCAAAACTAAAATATCTCGAATACCTCTCCTCTTGAACAAATAAACCTGTCCTTTCAACTAATCTGTAGTATTGAAGTGCAGCTTTTCTGTCCCCTAATCTCATAGCTGCTATCAAATCTCTTTCTCGGTCTTCAGTTGGTTCAACTAATAAATAATGAGGGTGCTCATTTACGTTTGTTGGTTTCTGAACAGTATGAGATCCCATGAGAGTATCTGCTGCATCACCCGTTACTATCTTAAATCCTTCATGGGGAGAAATGAGTCTGTTTAACCAGCCATAGAGTATTTGCCAGCAGGTTCTACTACCCCTGACTGTTTTTGGGTCAATGCCTAACTGTTCTTCTAACAATGCATAATCAATCTTCTGTTCCTCACGACTCAATGGCTTTGCAGTCCAATGGACTTTCACACCCCTTTCTCTCAAGAAATCGACCATTAGTCTTGCATAACCCATATCAGGTGATTCATAATCGCATACAGTGTAGGCCCATATATCTTTGCCTAATTCTATGCCTAGGATTCCTGCTACAAGCGAGGAATCAATCCCTCCACTTAATGCTACATGAACGACTTGTTCTGTAGCGTCGAGTCTCAAATCATTTATGAGAGCTTGTCTAAGTTTCTCATTAAGGTGATCTGTGTTTCCCCTGTAAGAATTGAATATATCATTCTGTGCAAAACCTTCCAAATTTCTTATTCCCGATGAGACTCCTACCACCGTTGGCCATTTTTCAAGGGTATTTAAAAACTTAGCGGGAAAACGAGTGGTCTCTCATCAAAGATAGGGTTATACCTCACAGAAATAACTCGCGAACAAACGAGGTAAAAGAAACGAACTACCTTGATCATTACCCTGTTAAGTCTATCTCTAGCTTCTTGATATCTTCTCGCAAGCTATCAAGAAATGCACTATTTTCCATTTGGTGCATCATTTCGCCACACTCTGGGCATTTGAATTCAAACTCAGTGGCGTTGTGGAAATCTAAACGGAGGCATCTGTTTGCACAGGAGAAGAAATCATTGCCCTCTTCACGTTGCAGGCGTTCTTTCAGTGTTTTAAGTTTTTTTCTTTTGAGATCATGGAAGAGTGTTTTCAGCTGAGCCAAGTTCATGGTCCAATAATAGATATACCATCCCTTTTTGGTGTCTTTTTTACGGGTGAAGGTTACCAGATTATTGCTCTGCAAGCGATAGAGCATATTTCGTGTTGCATTGATATCCAATGCCAGTGTGTCGGCAATAGAGAATTCAGAAACATTTTTTTTGTTGCGAAGACTTAATACCAGAGGAATAACATCCTTTCCTGCAACTTCTTCGATTACTGACTCAATTAATTTCGTCGATAGTTTCATTGTGTACACACCCCTTTTCCTTCATTTTAGGATATTAAGGTTTAAATATTTTTCGTTTTTTTGGATAAAATAGGCTTTTCGTGCCTTTACTCGTTTAGATCATCCTTTTTTTAACCAAAAAAGCTCTTTTTTGGTCTTTAACCAGAAAAAAAGCGCTAAGATCGAAAAATTTAAATATTGCAGGATATTTAAGACTACTATACTCAGAAGGAGCATTCGGAGGGATATCCATGATGTCAAAACGCCTTATTCCATTGGCAGCGATGGAGAAAATCTTAAAAAACATCGGTGCAGAACGTGTTTCTGATAATGCAAAACTGGCCTTAAAGAATGTTGTTGAGGACATTGCAGAAGAGATTGCAACAAATGCCGTGAAGTTGGCAGTCCACGCAGGCAGAAAAACGGTAAAGGCTGGCGATATTAAACTCGCTGCAAAGTAGGTTGCGATTGTGTTGGCAACCTATATAAATGAACGATTTGATTGTATTTCCATTATTTATTCTGCTGAAGCTATAATCTCCTGAGAAGGAAATCTTGGAGTGAAATCATGTGCTCTTTGGTGGTTGATTTGGTAACCAAGATTGCTGAAAATTGCTTGTGTTTTTTTTTGAAGTCCTCTAATCCTTGTATTTCTCTCTGAGGAATATTATCGGTTGAAGTCACATTAATGGCAAAGGTACTGACAATAAAATCGACCTCTGATGTCATTTCTGACCAATAGTAGATCTCTTTAAATGACCCTCGCAGTTTTATAAACGTACTGCTCTCAAACATTTGACCTAGGTTTCGTGAATATTTAATGTTCACGGCATTAATGAGCCCATTGTCCAGTGCATAGAGTTTAGACAGTTTGGTGACATCATGGCGGATTTTTGCTGAATACGAAAAATAATTGACTTCACCGAGAAGATAACAATCAATCATATAGGAAATATACTCAGCAATGGTATCTTTCGAGATTCCAAAAACACGAGAAAGTTTATTGATACTTACCTTTGAACCAGAGGTACTTACTACATAGCGTGCAATCTGAAGAAGCTGTTTAGGGTTTCTCACGTTATATCTTCCCACAATGTCTTTATGGACAATGTCTTCAAAGTACTGTTGAAGAATGAACCTCTTTTTTTCAGGTGATGGTTCCAATATCACTTCAGGAAAACCACCATACAAGAAATACTCTTCAAGTGAAGCATCTGGTGCAAACGTGAGAAACTCTTGGAAGGATATTGGTTGGATCTCAAAGGAGAGATTTCTTCCGGTTAACAGTGTTGAGAACTCTTTTGAAAGTAAGGATGCTGATGAACCAGTTACGATAAATTTGATGTTCTCTTCTAAATCATATTTTGTTCTGATCCATTCCTCCCAGTGAGGTATTTTTTGGATTTCATCAATAAAAAAAAAGATTTTTTTGTTGTTCCCTGAATAGGTTTTATATGCCGTAAGAACCTCATCAAAAAGTGTAAGGCGTAAATCATTGGCAAAATTATAATCTTCAAGATTAAGGTAAAGGATCTGTTTTTTGTGAACGTTCTTTTGTTTTATCAATTCGATCATCAGTTGTTTAATGAGCGTGGATTTACCTGCCCTTCTCACTCCCTTTAAGGTGACAATTTCTTTTCTTTCCATGTAGGGAAATATCTGTTGAATGTAGGCTTCTCTTTTGATACCGACATCTATCTCTTTCTCCCACAGATTCCATTGCTTCAAGATGGTAATGATGGTTGATTGGTCCATAGTCAAGTCAGAGGTGGGTAAATACCTACTTATTTATAAAGGTTGCGATTGTGTTAGCAACCTATATAAATGAAACGCCTTGAGAGAATTCTTTGAACTAAAAGAGAGATATATATATATATAACCTATACTAATATACCTTTAGATACCTTTTTGGAAAGAATGAGGTGAAATAATGAAAAGCGGCGTGATACTGTTGGCACTAGTTGTAGGAATTCTGCTACTTGCAGGATGCACGAGTAAAGGTGCAACCGGTGAGGCATATAAGAAGAATGTCGAACTTGGAGAAAAAGAACTAAAGGCAACGTCATGTGATGGGGATGACATCTGTGAAGCAAAAAACGTTGAAGCGAATGTAGTTAAGGCTACAAACCAAGTAGAAACAAAATCGATTGATGCTATCAGTGGCTGTTTCCATCCTGAAGGTAATGGTTGTGGTGGCACTGGTGTTGGAGGGTTCTTACAGACTCAAGTACTTAAGTCTGGAGTGGTTGAAGCGACCACTGTTGATGCAGATGTAGTTAAGGCTACAAACCTCCTTAATGCTACATATGTATATACCACATCGTTGTGTGTTTCCGGATACCCTGAAAGAGACTGCAACCCCATGTTACAGAGCGGTATTACGGCTGGCACAAGGGTAGTAGCTCGGGAGTTCGAAGGAGAAAGATTACTATTGGGTGGCTGTATCATAACAGTTAATGAGACTACCAGTGAATTAGAAGTGGATTGTTAACTAACCTGTTTTCTTTGTTTTATTTTTTTTCTCTTTCTTTTACACTGAGTACTAAAAAGTAACAAGGTTTATATATTCTCCACAGTTTATGAGCACAATTCCTGCTGTTCAGCACTTGTTGGAGATGTGTGTCGTGGATCGTCTAGAAACTCTTCGTGCAACCCATCGTTGCTTTGCGGCTATTCTTCAGGAAACTGATCGACTGGGCCTTGTCTATCCCGGAGATGGAGGAAGCACATCAAAAGGAGCAGTTGTCCTTGGCAGACTGAATTTTCTTGAACTTCGTGGTGATAATGATGTCTATCGTGAATCTCTTGATGAACTGACAACACTATTGCTTCAGGATGCTCCACTTCAGTATAGTGGGCAGCAGCGTGATGCGCTTCAGCTCGCCATGCTCTATGGTATCCTCGGTCCTGGATGGGACACCAGGAAAACAGATGCTCGTGTTTTATATGCGCAGCACCACTTTGATACAGGGAGATTGTCTGCCTTAAAAGGAGCTGATTGGTTAACTACTGCAGTACTTGAAACGCACGATGTTGTTGAGGATCACGTTAAACAGGTCATGAAGCAGCGTTTTTCTCGAGAAAAACCAGGAAAAAGTCTGCATGATCTTCCAGAAGCAGAGCAACGAGTCTATATGCGGCAGACAAAGGAATTAATCCAAGAATGGCTCGAGGCTATTGCTTCAGATTTTCGTGACAATATTAAAGAAGATCCAGAATTTTACAGGGATTGTGGATATGAAGATTATGACGCCCATGAGGTTCCTCGAGCTCTCCTACAGACCATGCGAGAGGTTAATCGTGGGATAAAAGCCCTTCCCTATGTGCTCGATCTAATGACACGGCCATGGCATGCTGACTATTTTACCTACTTTTTGCGGTTGTACAATACCTCACGGAGATGGGATGGCTTAGCTCAGGGAGATAACGTTGATCCAGAATACCTCTATGCCTTAGATAGAAGAGGCTACACATCATTTGTTTTTGAACGGGCCCAGATGGCAAAGCCTTTAGACAGGGCTGATAATACAGCAACACTCTTGGGATATGGTCTTCCTCCAGGAGTTCAGCTCTATACTCCCCCTGATGCTCAAGATCATCGACGAGCAAATAAAATCAAACCCTTTGCACCAGCACGCCAGGTTCTCAATGGTTTCAAGAATCTTGTTTTTTTAACCGAAGCATTGCAGCACTATGCACCTCGTATTCCTACTGAAGCCCAGTCAATTGTTGATCTGGATCCTGAAGGACCATACTATAGAGAGCTTCTTCGCGTAACAAAAGAGGCGTTGTCTGCATTTGTAACCTCTGCTTCTGGTAACCTTGGGTTATTGGGCTTTGTCCGGCGTCCTGTCTATCATCACACTCTGAGGGAGTATGAAGCGCGAGGTGGTCTTGATCAATTAACAGACCCAGGCGAAACACTCTTTCCCTGGTGGCGTCCTCTTGAAGCCAGAATTGGCAGATATTTTGATGCACGCGTTGTTGCATATGCTGTCCTTGCACGGGACATTGCACGAGAAACCCCAAGTACAAGCAACACGCGTCAGTTGTACAAGGATGCCATTGTCTTTTTGCGGATGGCAGAGAAAATTGAAGAAGAAAGGTTTTATCGACCCCGTCTGTATGTCCCCCGAGAAGTGACCATTGCACACCTTCGTTCTAAACAGTTTTGACCTTCATGAAATCATAGGCACAGCTAACATTCGTGAAAACGTCACGGGCATCTTCTTCAATCTCTTGGGTTGTTTTATACCGTTGGGAGAAGTGAGTTAAAATCAATTTTTTGACATTTGCCCGATTTGCAATCAATCCTGCTTGTTTGGCTGTCAAATGATGGTATTCCTTTGCTTTCTCTTCAAGGTTGCTTGTATACGATGCCTCACAGATAAGCAAATCTGCATCTTGGGCAAGGGTAATGGCATTTGCGCAGTATTCGGTGTCGATGACAAAGGCAATTTTTTTCCCAGGGACAAGATAGGTAAGCTCTTCTGGCGAATAGGTTTTTCCCTTCCAGGTTATCGACTTGTTGTCCTGGAGTTTTCCTAAGAGTGGACCGTCAGGAATGCCAAGCTTTCTCACTGCAGCTACTTTGATTCGTCGTTTATCAGCTTCTATGAATCGAAAACCAAGACAGGGAATACCATGTTTGAGCGGTAAAGCAGTAACGGAAAAAGAATCCTGTTCAATAATAACTCCTTCGTTCACTTCATGAACCTGTAACGCTACTTTACAGTCAAAGAGAAATGCCTTGAACATAGCCGCTATATGTTGTTCTGTTCCTTTAGGGCCATAGATCTGCAAGGTTTTTCCATATTCTGATGATGCCAAGGTCTGCATGAGTCCTGGAATACCAAGGACATGATCACCATGCCAATGACTGATGAGGATTTTGGTAACTTTCGTTGGTTTGATGTCTGCTATCTTCATCTGGCGTTGGATTCCTTCACCACAATCTACGAGAATTCCTTCTGCACCATACTCTAAGAAGATCCCTGAATGATTCCGTTCTTTGGTTGGCACCATACAACTCGTGCCCAAAAACGTGATGTGCATTTTTCCTCCTCCCCTCTCGCGTAAACTTGTTATCTTTTTGTTATATAAATGTTCGCTTCATAATTCTCCACCTCTTGTTCACTTGTTTGATTTTGTCCCAAAACTATTTAAAGAGGAGCCGTTTTAATGATTTAGCATGTCTAAATCGACCATTACGACCTTGTTTACCCACGAACGAGTTATTACTGAAAATTCAGATGAGGCAAGAGAATTGTACAACCAAAGTAGATTTGGTTCTCTGCTTGAGGATGGTAAAGTACAGCTTTCATTACTTGAAGGGCTCTATCTTATGGACAAGAAGCGTCTTGTCGTTGTTGATGGTCGTGGTAAAGAACTCAGTTTTGAACGTTACCTTAAAAAAGCACAAAAGCATGAACCTAATTTCTGGATAAGGTATTGCGTGTTTAAAGACCTCAGAAATAGGGGCTATATTGTCAAGACTGCATTGAAATTTGGTGCAGACTTCCGTGTCTATGATCGGGGTGTTAAACCAGGAGAGGATCATGCACGATGGATTGTTTATCCTGTTCATGAAGCAGAAACGAGTACTTGGTATGAATTTTCTGCCAAAAACAGAGTTGCCCATAGTACGAGAAAGCGATTACTCATCGGCGTAGTTGATGAAGAAGGTGACGTTACCTATTATGAGATCAGATGGTTGAGACCATAACACGGGAGGATCTTTTTGCTCTATGAAGAACAGCAAGGATAGTGAGGTCTCTCAGCTCTCTTATAGCTTACCAATTGCATGAAGCAGCTTTTTGTGTCCCTTTACTAATTCTTTGAATTTCCGTATTTCATCGATAACGATTTTTGCTTTTTCATCGTTCAAATTGTCTGATTTTACCATTTTTAATCCACTGTAGGATACTCTATTTTGTCCATTCTTTATTTGAAGAGAGGTTGAGAATATAAATCTTTTTCCAATTTTAACAATTAATGGATAAATGAGGTAACTATAATTATGAGATCAGATGGTTACGTGGGGATAATGATTGTTTTATAAACCTTATGCTGGGTTTTTATGCTGAATAAAAGAACATGAATGAGGGGATGGGGATTCGAACCCCAGTAGGCACTAAGCCAATGGATGACTTATCCTTGATATGTTTTGAAGAACTTTCTCAAGGAACTTGAGTCCATCCCGTTTGGCCACTCCGGCATCCCCTCAATTATGAGGGATATACCTTCCTATAAAAACCTTCCTCTGTTCGTTTAAACTACTTTTGTACCTATTCAACAACTACGGACGCTTTATTTTTCAGCTGTGGTGTTGCCTGGTAATGAACAAGATAACTGTCTCGATGATCTTTAATGGTGGTAAACCTTGCAAGTGTTGCCATAACTTCTGCAATGTTCTGCGTTGCCATGAGTTTTTCATCGTACGAAATATGCTGGAAATGGACACTGTAGCGCTGTTGATGAATGCTAAGATTTGTCAAGATAATCTCATCATTTAACGTATAGTTCTCACCCTGAAGAATAAGGAACTGTTTGTTGACGAGTGAAGTCAGATGTTCCCTTGCTACTGTTTTATGAGCAGTTGTCTCCAGAAATTGTGCAAAGCTAAATGTTTTGAGGTGAAATGCTTCTTTCAATATCTGCATCTCTGTTGCTGTTAATGTGTGAATGGGGGGAAGTTTTTTTCCTTTAAGGGGATCTTGCTCTATGTCGGTGAGAACTGTTCCATTCATCATCTCTACCAACAGTTGGTATTCCATCCCTTTTTCTTCGCACACAAAAAGCTGTACAGGGACTAATACCGTACGAATGCTGAGCGGAACTGAGGTCATGAGCAGAAGATCGTTCGGTGTAATCTTTGGTTTGATGATGGGTAGGTACTCTTTTTGCGTAAAAGACTCTAGTTTTTCTGCAAAGGTTTCTTCCTGTGGTTCAAGAATGTCAATAGCCTCTCCACC
Source organism: Candidatus Woesearchaeota archaeon (assembly GCA_016187565.1). Lineage (NCBI taxonomy): Archaea > Nanobdellati > Candidatus Woesearchaeota > Candidatus Woesearchaeota archaeon. The sequence goes on along the minus strand of JACPJR010000021.1, from coordinate 10,897 downwards.
ATGTTTTGTCCGTCGAGGTCGCACCGCAATGACTAACGGCATATCAACAATTCCGGTAATCATGGCTTGGCCTATGGCCAGATTTTTAATGGTTTCTTCTGATTCAACAGTAATACCCTCAACTGAGCTCATGATGGCGCGTAAATCCTGAGGGTTAGTCACCTTTAGAATAATCTGTGTGGTACATTGACTTAAGATATTTTTATCAATACGGGCAGGTCGTTGAGAAATAACGCATAATCCAAAGCCGAATTTTCTGCCTTCAGAGGCAATGCTGCGTAATATTTTTGAAGATTTTGCCTCACCAAAACTCCGCTCTGGCATAAAGGCATGCGCCTCTTCGATAACTGTAAAAAATGGAGGGATCTTCTCCTTTTTTCTTTCTTCAAAAAGATCCTTGAGTATCTTGTAAGCAATGATCTCCTGAAATTCGGGGAGAGTACCTTTCATATTAAGAATCGAACATCTTCCTGGCTGGACGAGTTCATGATATGGTGTCGGGTCGAGGGAAAAGAGTCCTGTTTTGTGTACCTGATCAATGACGCTGATGAGGGTGTATTTCAAGCTACTTTCTTCCTGCTCAAGTGCAAAGAGAAGATTAGTCAGCGTCAAGGGAATGGCTTGTTTCATGGCATTGTACAAGAGTGAGCGTTGGCTATTGGAGAGTTTTGTTGGGAGTATATGAAGTAGTTCTTCTGGCGTAAGATGTTGATCCAGTCGTAGGGGTGTAACATCACCAAGAAGCTGAGGATCTCCAAATTCCTTGACTTGTTGTTCATAGCCTTTCTGGGTAATACCAAAAGAATGCATCTGAAGCTTATCCTCACTATTCTCATTTGGCTCGCGCAAGGTTCCATACTCGCCGTGAGGGTCAATAATGAGTAATGGTATCTTCTTTTCCATCATCTCTTCGAGAAGCGTTCCCACAATGTAGGATTTGCCTGAACCACTTTTCGCAAGTACAGCAACATGTTTGGTAAGCAGTTTATTGAGATCAAGAAAGACAGGTATGTCTTTACCTTCAAGCTTGCCAACATAAGCACCAGAGTGTTTGTTGCCCAAGGTAATAATTGCCTGAATCAGTTTGTCTTCTGCAATAAGCACTTCTGTTCCTGGTTCAAAGGGGGTCATGATCCCTTTGATTCTGCCACGCTCATCCACATAACCAAGAATAAAACAGCTCGCAATGGTTTTTTCTGCATCACGAACAAGTTCCGCGACTTGACAGAGTACTGCGCCATGATGTTCATGAAGAACTTGGACAAAAGAGAGTTTTTTTGTTTCTTGCTCTACCAGAAACTGAAAACTTGTCGTTGTCACTTTTCCAATAATCCTTCCCAGAATCATGAAAACAAGAAAGAAGATGGTGTTTATAAGAGTTATTATGAATACTTTTAAATAGAGCGGGTTATTTTTCCTTGTACGTATGGTAACACTTACCCTTATCAGTATCAACCGGTGTTATGGAGGAAAAAATGGTAGAGCATAAGAAAGCAGCGTCAGCATCAGAGATAAGTCAAGAGCAACAAGTTGGATTTCATAAAGGTGCATTATCAACCCTTGCAAAAGAGCGACAAGAACTCTTACGAATCTTACAGATTGTGGAACAACTCATGCAGATGCATGTTAAAGGACTTCAAGATCTTGGTGTTGATCTCGCCAAAGAGTCAGAGAAGGGACAACAATCAACACCGCAGTCAACAAAGACTAAAGAAAAACGGCCTATCGAAGATTTGCTTCCTCGCTGAACAAACAAGAGGCGTAGGGAACGATGTCCGCATAGGGTAGATAGTCTATGAACATGATGGTCTTTCACTGTTGGGGTCATCCCCATATCCGTGCGACACATTCAACGACCTTTGAGTTTACCAAAGAAGGAGAGATGACGGTGCGAGGCACGTGTATTATCGGCGTTCGTGCGAATTTTCAGTTTCCCATTCATTTACCTCCCGTGTCATTCCAGAAAATAAAACTGATGCTTTCCCTTGAGGATATCGAGGAAGAGATACATGCTGAGTATCATGCTTCCTTTACGAGTCCTACTGAAATGGTCATTCGAAAAAGTGCGTTTACCTCCGAGAGAACATTTGCCATTCATGCTACCAAAGCTGCCATTGATCTGAAGAGAGCGTTCGTAGAAAAACTCCAGAATGCAACTGCGAAAATGACGGTGAGGATTGTTCCATTATGAAACGTCTTCGTTTGCGAAAAAAAGAACTCAAAGAATTGCAAACGCTTCTTACAACACGTTATGGACTCCAAGATTTTTTTGATAAATACGACAAGAATGTTGTTATCGAATTAATCGGAGACACCTATCTTTTTATTGATGGCAATGTGGCTTTTTTTTGGCTACAGGGAGAACTGATTCCGAGCCTTAAACTCGTCTTGCAGAGCAATTTCTTGAAGACCGTAACCATAGATATGGGTGCGGTGAAGTTTGTTGCGAATGGTGCAGATATTATGCGACCAGGCATTACTACAGCGGATGCAGCTATCGTAAAGGACGATATGGTAACTATCATTGATCAAAATCATGGTAGACCATTGGCAATTGGCAAAGCACTGTACGCATGGCAGGAATTTCAAAACATCACCGAAGGAAAGATCATCCGTAATCTTCACTTTGTAGGAGACAAGCACTGGAATTTTAGCACCAAAAAGTGAGTAGATTTATAAGGAGCACTTATTTCTGCGCCTTTCTTTATGTCTCCTCAAACAACTATTGCTGATAAGGAAAGAGAATCTTACGGAAGTCTGCATCTTCCGACGATAGATACCCATATAAGGGCTATTTTGACTGAAGCTGAGCGACAATATGGTCGTAGACCGTCTTTTGTCGTAGCAGAAGGTACTCCCCATGAAACCGAGTTTTTTTCTAAATATATTGCTTTTGATGAGACACTTCCTTATTTTTTATGTAGCGATTCTATTGTTGGGGCAACAGAGGCTATTTTACAAGAAGTAGCTCCTAGTGTTGACCAGCGATATACTCCTGCAGAGGTTGAACTTCTCCGCTATGGTATTGGTGGTGCTATTGTCGGACACGGCTTTAAAGAATTAAAGACCTCACCCTCTTTTTTCATCCGGCATCCCCTTGAGGTTTTTCATCTATTATATCGTTTGGGCATTGTTGACTATACTGGTAGACCGCAGCCCGCTCAACTTGCTCTTCTCTTGGGTGGCTTAAATCATGATTTCCCTGAAGAGACGACCAAAACAACTATCCGTGACCAAATGTTACGAGATGGTCATTATGCATGGAGGGAGAAGCCGAGTGGAAACAAGCTTATCCCACAGCATTGGTGGAAAATTCCTGAGACTGATCGACAGCGCTATGAACAGCAATCCCGTCATTCTGTTTATACTACGTTACAGACTCTTATGAACAGTTTGGAGGGGTGCTTAGATTCACCCCGCATACGTGCAGATGGTGTTCAATTTTCAGATAGTGAGAGAGCAGCATTACGGGACGAAATCCGAAAGATTGGTCCAATTGTTGACCTTGAAACGGCTCCGCATAGTATGAATTATTTTGCCTATGGTGGTAGACTTTTTGACAGTGGAAAACACCGTTTAGCGATGGGAGAATCTGCATCTGACGTCTATTCTTTTCCTTCAACGGAATATACCCCTGCAATCCACCGTGATGCTCAAATGATTAAGTTCATCGACCGTGCACGAAATACACGAACCATGAGGACAACCTATACGGGTAGACAGCCGAATGGTGATGCTTTTGATGAAGTGAGACAACTTTTTAATTTTTTTAAGAATATTTACCTTTTAGGCCTAGCAAAGGGATGTTATCAAGCTCGCGCAGCAGTTATTCAACGTGACTTTTCTCGATTATCAGAAATTCCCCATTATCGGGAACTCTTGGAGGCAAGTTTGGACACCTTAGACCAATTCCTCAAGCGAGAGGAGAATCATACGTCCTGGCCACGAAGGGTAATGTATCAACATGCATTAAGTGCCTATGAAGATGCGGGTGGACTCAATGGGCTTACTACTCAAGGAGAGACTGCAGAAAGAATGGGGATCTATCGTTATTTTGGCGATCACTTTGATGGCATCCTCGGCGCATTTTCGGTTATTGCCCTTGATTTCGCGAGAAATCCTCCACGTGTTGAGGTAAGGCATCAGCGATACAAAATGGCACTCGCGTTTTACCGAATCCTTGAAAGAATCCGCGATGATCACTGGTATGTTCCCCAATTCACCTTTACCACTGACCAAGCCCGTCATATTCATGATTCCTCACAGTAAGCTCTTCCATTAGTTTGGGAAGTATTGTTTGGGAAGTATTCATGATTACCTGACTGATATCAAACAAGAACATACATTTGTGACATCCATCTGTCAGCATGTTTAAATATGTAATCTTTTGCGCCTCACGAGCAGTTTACAAAAGGTGTAGGTAAATAATTTAAATGAGAAACTCCAGAAACAAAACAAGAGAATGACGTGAAAGTATATGCAAGAAGAGGCAATAGTAGACAGTCATGAAACGAGTCCACATCTCCTTAAGTTAATGTTTGAAGGCTTTTTAGGTGAAGGAGCAACATTGGAATCTGTACAACACTTAGCAGATCCTCTCCCAAAACCTCTTGCAGATGGTATTCTTGGTACCTTACGACGCTTAGATGCTTCGTATAGTTCTCAAAGAAGAGAGTCAAGGCACGGCCCTGTTCATCTCGAAGAGATTGATGGTATCGATCAAATACTGTTACTTGATCCACAAGAACAGGCTGCATTTGTCACTGCATTTGATGAGAGTATGGTTGCCCATGTTGGTCCTTTTTATGATTTATGTCATAAGCTGCTTGACATAGGGGGATTAAGAGCTGAACAAACACTTGATTACTTTGGGAATTCCGCATCTGCAGTCATAGGATTTACTGATTCTTACCAAACGTATTTAAGAACACTTGAAAAAATTGGTAGAGACTTCTTTTACGTACATCCTGTGTATCCCCAACGTTTTTCACAATCTAATGCTGACTATGTAACTGAACTCAGACAAGTCGTTCCACGAAATATGGCTATGTTTACAAGAAAGCGAGAGCCTTATGATATTCATTGTGCTGATGGTTGTTCTGATGAAAAGCATGCTCCTTTAGATGGAACAGTTCTCCGTATTAAAACTTCAAGAAAAATAACCGAAAAGGTTGTTACGCATCTTGCAGGGCTTCTTAGGTCTCAACTTCCTAATCATTTGCCGTCAGGAAGTGGGGCGCATGAACCAAAACCATTGGAATGGAATGACGTTTTTATTACTGATATTCTTGGGGTGGCTGCTATGGGTCATCGAACATATCACTCACAACCAGGAAGTAATATCGGTGTTGAAAGGGTTATTAATGATGCCCTTGGCGGCGGTCGTTATCGAAGCGTAAAAGCGAATCGTATTAGGAGCGGTGCTGATCCTACGCCTTCACTTGCTGGAAGAACATGGAAGGCTGATGCCCGTGACTATGCAGAGGGTTATGATCGTATTGTGGCATTAGGTCCGCGACCATTTACCATCGATGTAAGATGGGGTGACTGGCCAAATCACGCAATAAGTGCTCTAGGAGCAAATGGCCATCATCGACTTTCCCGTGCTTCCTGGCAAACCTTGATGAGAGATGAAACCTATGGACCTCTTTATGAAGGCGTTGCAGAAAGGGTGAACGCACTCTTAGCAGAATGTTTTTTTCCTTCTGTCGAGGAAGTCGTCCTTGAACGACAGTATCGCCTTGTTGATTTTATCTTTCGCCGCCTTCGATCATTGAGTTCACATAATGCTTCTCCTACAGATTTTGATCAAGCCCTTGGAGTGTTCATTCACAGGGAATTGGGATATGATGCAAAGAAAACTGATGCCTACAAAACTCAGTTCTCTAGAGAGATGTGCAGCATGATTCAAGGCTATAATCGGGTCATCGAATACTACCTAACGCTTCCCTTGGAGACCTTTTTTCCATCTTCTCCTGCAGGATCCAGTGAAGCAAATGGGATTGATATGCATACTATTCAAACAACACAACATATTCAACGACTCTTAAGACAGGCACATGGCCTTGCTGGAATCTCAGAGCAGATGTACCGAGATAACCAATGTTCCCATTGTCAAACACAAAAAGCACGCTTACACACTTTAGAACAGAATCTTGAATCGCTTCGAATACTTTATACAGATGTTATTGCCTTTACTGATGATCCACGATTTGGCAGCGATGTTGCCTATACTTGTGAGAATGAACAGTTTCTCAGTAATTATTTTGATGGACAGCTCAAAGATCTTCACCTGCGAGAAGAGAGTAATTATCCTGAGCTTCGCTTACAGCATCAGATTGGGCTCGTTGCACATCTCCGTGCGCTTGACGCCTATACCCGTCTGATGCAAACACCTTCTTCTGACATGACCGGAGATTATCGAGAAGCTCTTGATCGTTTCCATGCCTTGAGAAATTACACGACTGCGTTCTATGAAAGAAATGCAGCATCATTCCCCTTACCTGCACGCGTTCGTTATCAAACAGTTATGGCAAGGGCAGGACAAACATTGTCGTCGTTGGTAACACCACAATAATGAACTCTATTTCACCCTCCTTTCCTTTGGCACGAAGTTAAGAATAACATTCTGTTTTGCCTTACCACACCCATAAAAGTCGTTATTATGCTTTACGAGCACAAATCCTTCAGGAGCTTCTTTGGCTATATCGTTTCCTCGAATCCAATCCACGACTTCTTTACTCTGTAGTTCGACGATATGGTGGGTACACTGTGCTCCAATACACTGACTGCCTTCAATGCTCAAGCGTAAGGTACCATGATGATATTGACCAAAATACATCCCTAGAGCATCGATCTTCAGTTTTGAAAGCTCTACGTTAAAAACTTCTTTATTCACTAAAACAATTCGCTCATGTTCATTCATCAGAGAAACATAATCAAGTTTTCCCCTGAAACCATAAGCCTTTTCTAGAACCTTCATCAGTTCCTTGATTTCCTTGCTATTCATAACCGTGTAGCGTTGCATAACCCTGTAAGATCTTTGAGATTTAAAAATCTAGTGCTTACCATTCGCTTTCCGGGGACTTCAGTGTTCTTCCATCAATTTACCCTTTGAGAATAGTCACAAAGCTTAATAAAGCTCGCTGGAGTTATGATGAACAAAAAGAGAGAGGACTGTTCTATGGACTTCAGGATCCACGAGCGAAAGAAACAAATTGAGCAGAGATATCAGCATGAAGATCTACAGTTGGCACGAGAGTTTACCAAAAAGATCTATAAGGAATTTGGCAATATGTTAAAGGCTGTTGTTCTTTTTGGTAGCCAGACCAGGGGAACAACCTCTCCCCAGAGCGATATTGATCTGTTAGTTATTGTTGATGATGTCTCTATCATTCTTACTGCTGAGATGGTTGAGGCTTATCGTATCATTACGGAAAAGACCTTACTGCGTACCTCGATAAGGATTCATGTCACAACTATGAAATTAACAAGCTTCTGGGAATATATCAGAGCTGGAGATCCTATTGGGGTTAATATCCTCCGTGAAGGGGTTGCCTTGATTGATACTGGTTTCTTTGATCCACTCCAGTTACTGTTGTTTCAAGGAAGAATGCGACCATCCGAGGAAAGTATTTGGACTTATTTCACGAGAGCTCCAAGAACATTACACAACTCAAAATGGCATCTCCTGCAGGCAACCATTGATCTCTATTGGGCAGTGATTGATGCTGCTCATGCAGCCTTAATGCGCTTGGGAGAGGTTCCTCCAAGCCCAGAACATGTGGCAGATATCCTTCATGAGAAAATGGTCAAGAAAAAATTGCTCCATGAACGGTATGTCCATACTATGCGAGAGTTTTACAAACTCACCAAGATGATTGTCCATCGTGAAATTAAAGAGATCTCTGGCGAAGAATATGATCGATATGCTCGTGAAGCCCAAGATTTTGTTGAGACCATGCGGGCCTTTATTGATCAAAAACGGATAAATAAGTGAAGCTATTTAAACGTCTCTTGCTTTCTCCTTTCCATGCCTTTTGATAGTGATAAGCAGGGAGTCTTACAGAAGAAAGATAAAAGTAAGAAAGGAGATGTTGATCCTGAAATCAAAGAGATCATTACCTTATTCAATCAACACCGTGATTACTTTACCACTAGTTCTTGTGCAGGAAGAAGTATGGTGTATGCCCTTCCTTCAAGCAGAAAAAAGCATGAAGCGGTCTGGTTATTGGTGAGTCATAGCGGTGTTACGCTTGCTGAGCTTCAGCGTGCATTGGTTTCTCTTCCTGAAGACCCGGTCTGGGTAAAATTTGAGCCATTGATTGTCCACGTAAGATGTCGTGATCTTGCTGCTGCCAAAAGTATCATGGCCTGTTGTTCTTCCTGCGGGTTAAAGAAATCAGGAATTATTGCCTGTGGAACAAAAATGATGGTAGAGATGATTGGGACTGATTTCCTTGAAATGCTTCTCGCAAAAGAAGGAAAGCTCCTTGTTGATCAAAGGTATCTTACCTGCCTTGTTGAGGAACTGAACAAAAAACATCAACGGAACAGCGAGCGAATAGAAAAACTCAGGAAATCACTTACTGCAGTAGGTAACCGTGCAAAGTAAACCTTATTCTATCACAGCGCCGCCATCGGCGTGGCGTGCGTCCTAAGAATGGGATGTTTAGAATCAAACTTTTAACCGACAAGAATATTCTTTCTGTTTTCCAGCTCTTCACGTAGTGTTAATCGTTTTTTCAACCGATTGAAGGTAGAATCGGTGATGATAACCATAAGCACGAAAGAAACAACAACAATCATGATGAGCATGATAATGACGCTGGATTGAAATGTGGTTGCGGTAATGGGACCAAGGATGGTAAACAGGGTTACGGGTACTAAAATAAGCACATCAGAGAAAAGGGCAACGGTTAGTCCAGTGTGTGACATTGCAAACAGGCTTTCATGTTCTGTCGTGTATGCTTTATGGACACCAAAGTAAATTGCCCAGTTAATCGTAGCAAGAATCACTAATATGATGGTCGTAAATACTGCAAAAAGATACCAGCCATAGCTGAGCAAGAGACCTTCAGTAATTTTTCCCTTGGTAACGAGCATGAGGAACAAGGTCAGCAAATAAACAAAAAGTGCAAGGATCATTTCTTTGATACGGAGCTCACGCTTTAAGTCACGTACAAAGGTGATATGGTACGTCATAGCCTTTTTTCTTGGTGCAGGCGGTTCAAGGAATGAAGGAACATGTTTCGGAGTTGCATGTTGTTCTCCTTGTCGTTGCTGTACTTCTTTTCGCTCTTGGTATTGCGCTAATCGTAGCTTTAAGAAATCGGTGCTCGGTGTGTCTATATTGCTCTGTTCCTGAGTAAAGAGCTCGGTAACCTCATCATGTTCATCCGCTTGTGGTAAGGGAGTTAGTGAAGGAATAGGTGGAGGAGCGGGTGGGGGGGGAGGCATGTGCTGTTGAAGCTGATGAATTGATGGTTGCACAAGAAGATCACGATGTTGTTGTGTTGCATGAGCTTCAAGCACCGTTATCATGGCCTCTTTTGTCTGACAATGAGAAATCGCCTGTGCAAGGTCTTCATGCTTAAAGATGTCTTGAATCCATGAAGCAAAATCATTTTTGTGCTCATTGACGTGCCACCGAAAGGTTGCCTCGTCCATTCGTGGCAGTTTTTCCCGTAAATCATGAAGCGTTCTCAATACAGAACCATCAGGAAGTCTAAAGAAATGTCGTGGATCAAGGGGTTCTTGATGGTGTAGATCTGGTTGTAGTGGTTGTATTACCCTATTTTCTGGAAAGCTCTCTTTTTTTGTCAAATCTTCAATAGGAATCACCATGCTTACACATTTGACTTATAGCAAGTCACACTCATACTAGTAATTTTATCGTAAAGAAGGACAGGATATAAAAACATTTGTTATGCCTGTAAAATGGTTAGAGAAGAAACAAATAAAGAAAAAAGAGAAATAAAAAGATCATTTACTTAAACTGGTGGTTTACTTTCCGTTGGTAAGCGGCTGCTTTACTTGGTCTGACTTTTTCAGCACCCTTGCCCTTTCTTCCACGGATACCACGTCCTTTTCTTCCTGAACTTGTTAAGCCTCGAAAAGCCCTTCCGCGATGTTGTGGTTCATTGATCCATGAAAAACGTGGATCGCTAAGAATCCCTGGATGGTTTCGGTCAAGGAGGATGATTTCATACCAGTAGTACTTACCATCCTTTGCCACCTGATAGCTGTTAAGCACTTCACAGTTAGGATATTTTTGATTAGCCCTCTCTTCTGCAATGCGCTGATAGCTCTTATCAAGGACCATATGGCGTCTAAAGTGTTTTGGCCTTCGTCCAGATCGGATTGTTGGTCGTTGATGGCCTCCTCTCAGAAGTCGTTGTCTCACCACAAGGATTCCCTGCTTTGCTTTGTATCCCAAAGAACGCGCACGATCTATCCTCGTTGGATGTTCAATACGAATAGTTGCAGGCTCTCTTCTCCACCGGATTAATCGTTGTCTCCAGAGCTCACCAAGATTTGCTTTTGGCTGTTTCCACAGCTCTCGTACCTGTTGGTATAATCCCATGTTGGCCTCCTTCTCTGCTCCCTTTCTGGGAAGTTATGTTTTCTTGCTTATTTTTTTATACGTCGTATGCTCGATGCACGGATTCAGGTAAGCCGTTACCTACATTTCCGGCATATCACTGCATCTTTGTTTGTGGAGTAGGGAACATTTTATAAAGCTTATGCAAAAAATGGCTTCATCCAAAAATTGTTTCTAACGCCTGAATTGAAAATAACAACAATAGAGGTGCAGACGCCCAAAATTTCAGCAGAAATTTTGTGCTACTCGGGTTTCCCCTAAGGAACCCTCCCTCGTCCTGCACCAATGTTGTTA